>DATECT010000202.1:0-4648 GCA_035286765.1 Gammaproteobacteria bacterium | reverse complement strand
CTTGCTGAAGAGCTTGTTTGGGTATTGCTCGGCGGGGGCGGCATGGTAGCGCTCATCGGCTGGCTTGACGATCATAAGCACGTCGCTGTCGGCTATCGTATTTTGGTGCATCTGCTGGCCGCGTGTTGGGCGGTATTTTGGCTGGGCGATGTGGCTACCTTGCGGCTGGGTGAATTAGCGATCTCGCTACATTGGGCCGGCACCGTGTTAATCGTAGTGGCCATCGTGTGGCTGATCAATCTCTATAATTTTATGGACGGTATCGATGGCTTGGCAGGAACGCAGGCCGTGAGTGCGGCAGTAGCGGGTGGCATATTGCTTTGGCTGTCCGGTTTACCGGGGTTGGCCTTGGTCGCCTGCGCGCTGGCTGCCGCGAGCAGCGGCTTTTTAATTCGCAATTGGCCGCCCGCTAAAATTTTCATGGGGGATGTAGGGAGCGGCTTGCTGGGGTTTATCTTTGCCGTGCTGGCACTGGCCGGCACAACATCCGGCAATTTCCCGGTATTGATATGGCTGGTGCTGCTGGGGATTTTTATCATGGACGCCAGTTACACCCTGTTAGCGCGGATTTGGCGCGGCGAGCCCTGGTTGCAGGCCCATCGTACCCATGCCTATCAGCGCCTCATCCAGATGGGCATGAGCCACCGGCGGGTTACCCTCTACGCGCTGGCTATCAATGTAGTGCTACTATGGCCCATTGCAGTACTCGTTTGGTGGATGCCCAACCTGTCGACGCCGCTATTGTTAGGGATTTTGACGGGCGGCGGCTTGCTATGGGTGGGGATACAGCGCAAATTTGCGGCGATAGCCCGGTGAAATGGTTAACATTGCCCATGAGTTTATATTACAATCCATGGAAAGGACTTAGGCTAGTAGAGGGCTGTGTCGCCAGCGGCCTTCAATGTTATAAGGATCAACATGCCTCGTACCAAAACAACAATATATAGCCGTATGAGCATAAACCCCCGCATCACTGTCATCTTGCACGACCTGATCATGGTCGTGCTGGCCTGGTCGCTCGCCTCGTTGTTTCGTTATGACTTCCCACTTGATTCCGCAAATTGGATAGCCTTCCTTAAGCCGCTGCCCTTTGTGGCACTGGCGCAGGGCGTGGTGCTATGGTGGGCGGGCGTCTACCGCGGGGTATGGCGTTTTGCCAGTATCCCGGACCTGTGGAATATCATTCGCGCAGTTGTTGTCGGGATGTTGGCGGTGAGCCTGACTTTATTCCTGGCCACCCGCATGGAGGGCATCCCGCGCTCGGCGCTGCTGCTTTATCCGCTGTTCCTGATATTCCTGTTGAGTGCGCCGCGCCTGACCTACCGGATGTGGAAAGACCATAGCTTCGGTGTCGATAGCGGCAACCGCGAGCGGGTGTTGATCATCGGCGCGGGACGCTCCGGGGAATTATTGGCGCGCGATATGCTGCACGATAACGGGTATCTGCCGGTGGGTTTTCTGGACGATAAAGAACGGCTTAAAGGCACCCATGTCCATGGTATACCCGTGTTAGGCACGATAGACGAGTTGGCCCGGATCGTGGCCTATAAAAAGATTGATGTCATTGTGATCGCCATGCCCTCCGCCAACAGTGCCCAGATGCGCCGGGTCGTGGGGCTGTGCGAGCAGACCGAAATTCCCTTCCGCACGCTACCCCGGTTACAGGATTTGGTATCCGGCCAGGCCAGCCTCAAGGAGCTTAGGGAGGTTGCCATCGACGATTTGCTGGGGCGCGAACCGGTATCGCTCGACTGGCAGCGCATCAGGGTAGGTTTGGCGGGCAAGCGCGTGCTGGTGACGGGTGCGGGCGGTTCCATCGGGGCCGAGCTATGCCGTCAGGTGGCGCGCTTGGGTGTGGCTACGCTGGTCTTGTATGAACACAGCGAATACAACCTTTATACGGTGGAGATGGAGCTGCGCCAGGAATTCCCGGAACTGGTGTTGTATGGGTTTTTGGGTGATGTGTGTGACGAGGTCGCGGTTGAGCATATTATGGACCTGCACCGCCCCGAGGTGCTGTTTCATGCCGCTGCCTACAAGCATGTGCCGATATTGGAGGCGCAGACCCGCGAGGCGGTGCGCAATAACGTGCTGGGCACCAAGGTCGTCGCGCTTGCCGCAGACAAGCATCACTGCAACACGTTTGTAATGATCTCTACCGACAAGGCCGTCAACCCCACCAGCGTGATGGGGACGACCAAGCGCATCGCGGAGATATTTTGCCAGAATCTCAATCAACGCTCGTCCACCCATTTTATTACCGTGCGGTTCGGCAATGTGCTGGGTTCGGCGGGCAGCGTGGTGCCCTTGTTCCAGAAACAGATCAGCGCAGGCGGCCCGGTCACCGTTACCCACCCGCAAATCACCCGCTTCTTTATGACCATCCCCGAGGCCTGTCAGCTGATTATGCAATCCGCCGCCATGGGCCGGGGCGGGGAGATCTATGTGCTGGATATGGGTGAGCCGGTCGGCATCACCTACCTTGCCGAGCAGATGATCAGATTGGCCGGCAAGGTACCCGGCGAGGATATCGAGATTATCTATACCGGTCTGCGGCCCGGCGAAAAGCTCTATGAGGAATTGTTTCACGCGCAGGAGGATCTCACTAAAACCGACCATAAAAAGATTTTGCTGGCGCAATGCCGGGAAATGGATTGGAAATTTTTAAATGCGGTAATAACAGAAATGGAACAGGCTTGTACGGCGTATGATGAGGCAAAGATTCGCGAGCAATTGAAACAGCTCGTCCCTGAGCTAAGCGAGGCCGAAACGAGCGGTTCCGATAACGTGGTTAATTTAAATCGGAGAAACACATGAACAGGACGATCAAAAAAGCAGTATTTCCCGTAGCAGGCATGGGCACGCGTTTTCTGCCGGCAACCAAGGCCAACCCTAAAGAGATGTTGCCTATCGTTGATAAGCCGCTGATCCAATATGCCGCCGAAGAGGCCATTGCGGCGGGCATCACGGAATTGGTGTTTGTGACCAGTAGCAGCAAGCGCGCCATCGAAGACCACTTCGATAGATCCTATGAACTCGAATCCGAATTGGAAAAACGCGGTAATAAATCCTTATTATCGGTCGTGCGCGGCATACTGCCCAAGGGCATATCCTGCGTCTACGTGCGCCAGGCCGAGGCGCTCGGGCTAGGACACGCGGTGTTATGCGCGAAAGACGTGATTGGCGATGAGCCGTTCGCGGTTATTTTGGCGGACGACTTAATCAACGGCGGCGAGCACGGCTGCCTCACGCAAATGGTGGGCCTGTATGAGCAATACGGCTGCAATGTGCTTGCCGTTGAGCAAATAGCGCCGTCCGAGACGGACAAATACGGCATCGTCCGTACCAGCCCGCGCCAACTACGCTTGAGCCAGGTACACGGCATCGTTGAGAAGCCCGCTCCTGAGCACGCCCCTTCCAATCTGGCCGTGGTAGGCCGGTATATCTTGAGTCCGCGTATTTTTGGCTTGCTGGAAACTATCGGCGCCGGCGCCGGCGGCGAGATTCAGCTTACCGACGGTATCGCCAAATTACTGCTGGAAGACCAAGTGCTGGCTTACCAATTTAGCGGCAAACGCTATGATTGCGGCAGTAAGCTGGGCTATCTCCAGGCGACAGTAGAATATGCCTTGCAACATCCCTATTTAGGCAAGGATTTTAAGGCCTATTTGGATCACTATTACGCCGATCACGTTATGGAATATTCCGCCGACGACGTGCTAGCGGCGGTCAAGCCTACCCCAAATCTAGCACGATCCGCCACGGCAAATTATACATAGCGCCATAAATCTACTGCGCGGCTTTGATGCGGGTGCGTGCGGTGCTCGGAATCCTCATGTACTTCTATGTACACTCCGGTTCCTGCGCTCCGCCGCCCCCGCCTGAAATCCGCTCGCTACGATTTATGTCGCTATGTATAGTGTCGAGCCTAAAAGTATTCTAAGCTTGATTGTCCCGATCACTGCCATAAACATAATCCACGACAACAGATGCCGAGCATACTCGATGATATTGACGCCTCACTGCCGGTGGTGCAACATGCCACCGAGTTCCAGAGGCGGGTGGCAAAAGTGGGCTTCGATTGGCCGCAGGTAAGTCTTGTGCTGGCCAAGATCGAAGAAGAACTGCACGAAATCCGTCAGGAAATCGCAGCAGGCTCCACCCATGATCGCATAGAGGATGAAATCGGCGATCTGCTCTTTGTATGCATCAATCTTGCGCGCCACATGCAGGTGGATCCTGAACAGGCGCTACGCCGTGTCAACGCCAAATTCGAGCGGCGCTTCCGGCGCATCGAGACGCTGCTCGCAGCTCGCGGACGCAGTCCGGAACAATCCACACTAGAGGAGATGGACGCGCTGTGGAATCAGGCGAAGTCGGAGGAGAAAGAGTAACTATCAGGCTGCATTACCGGTTACCCGTATAGGCATCGTGCAGCTCTTCCCGCAAGCGCGGTTCTTGGCCGGCATATTTGGGCGAAAAATGAAAGGGGATTATCTTTTTCGCGTGGGCGGCCCGCGCCAGCATTCCGGCCTGACGTGCAGTCAAGTGATACTTCTCCATCGCCCGCTCGGCGTCTTCTTCCAAAAAGGTGGTTTCAATGGCGAGGATGTCCGAATCTTGGGCGAGGGCCACGATCTTCTTTGCA
>DATECT010000201.1:0-2790 GCA_035286765.1 Gammaproteobacteria bacterium | reverse complement strand
CAATATCCTGCACAATGCCACCGAACACAGCCTAGTGTTGATGGACGAGGTTGGGCGCGGCACCAGCACCTTCGACGGCCTATCGCTGGCCTGGGCCTGCGCCGTGCACCTGGCGCGCGAGGTGCGCGCCTTCACATTGTTTGCCACCCACTATTTTGAATTGACCACGTTGCCCGACACGCTGCCGGGCAGCGCCAATGTGCACCTCGACGCCGTCGAGCACGGCGACAGCATCGTGTTCCTGCACGCCGTAAAAGAGGGGCCCGCCAGCCAAAGTTACGGCCTGCAGGTGGCGGCCCTGGCCGGGGTGCCGCGCCAGGTGATCGAGCAGGCGCGACAGCGGCTCGTGCAATTAGAGGCCCGCAGTTTGCCCGCCCCGCAGGGCGGACAGTTGCCGTTGGCGCTGGTCTCGCCGGCCCCGCATGCACTGATTAAAGCCGTGGCGGAACTTAACCCGGACGAACTCAGTCCTAAAGAGGCCTTGCAAATCCTGTATCGCTTGAAGTCGCTATTGAAGGAATAACGGCCAAGTCGGGAAGACACCAAGGTAGCCTCGCATTACAGGCTTATAACTGCTAAACTGAGTTATCTTATAGCATTATCAAAACCTTGCATTTTTTGTTAACCCCCGGATGCATTTACGCCCTATGGACGTGAATATCCCTGACGCAAACGTAGCCTTATAAAATTCATGAAGTTTCTAGTCGATTTCTTTCCCATCCTGCTATTTTTCGTTGCCTATAAACTGTATGGCATCTACGCCGCAACCGTAGTGGCGATTGTCGCCTCCTTCGTGCAGGTAGGGCTGTTCTGGCTCAAGCACCGGCGCTTCGAGACCACCCACTTGCTCACCTTGGCCTTGATCGTGGTATTCGGCGGGGCCACGTTATTGCTGCAAAATGAACTGTTTATTAAATGGAAACCGAGCGTGTTGAATTGGTTGCTCGGCGCGGTGTTCCTGGGCAGTCAATTTATCGGCAAGCAAAATGTCACCCAGCGCATGCTGAGTAAGAATATTGCATTACCCTCATCGGGTTGGATACGCCTGAATCTCAGTTGGGCCACTTTTTTTATTGTGTTGGGTTTTGTTAATCTCTACGTGGTTTATAACTACGACACCGACACTTGGGTAAACTTTAAATTATTCGGCATACTCGGCCTCACCTTTCTGTTCGTGATCGCCCAGGCCGTTTATCTCTCCCGCTATGGCAAACCCGTGAACAATGCGGACCAAGAGCACTGATGCTCTACGCGATCCTGGGCGAGGATGTTGCTAATAGCTTGGAGCCACGCCGGGCCGCCCGGCCTGCCCATCTGCAACGTCTGACGCAATTGCGCGAGCAGGGTCGCCTGATCCTGGCCGGGCCGTATCCGGCCATTGATAGCGAGGACCCGGGCGCGGCTGGTTTTACCGGCAGCCTGATCGTCGCCGAATTTGCCTCGCTCGCATCGGCCCAGGCCTGGGCCGATGCAGACCCTTATGTCAGCGCCGGGGTCTATGCTAAGGTTATCGTCAAACCGTTTAAAAAGGTCCTGCCCTGATGGCCGTTTTGGATCGCGTGGCCATGATCAAACAGTGCCTGCAAGCTGCGCTGGGCCCGCTCAGCATCGAGATACTTGATGAGAGCCACAGACATGCCGGCCACGCGGGTGCTCAGGGCGGTGGCCATTTCCAGGTCACCCTGGTAGCGGACGTGTTTAACGGCAAGCGACTGCTAGAGCGGCACCGCATGGTCTATGATGCGCTGGGGCCTGCCATGCAAACGGAGATACACGCCCTGAGTATCCGGGCTTATACACCCCAAGAATTCCAGATTGATCGCACCGCGCGGGATGAAGCCGCGCGCGCGAACCAAGGTGAGAGCTAGCGCCTCTCCCCTTGGTAAACCCCATTGCTGAAGTCCCGTAGCAAAGCTACCGGCTAAATTTTAATCCACCACCCAAAAGGAACGACACACATGTGCAAAACCCGTAACACCTTATTGCTCGCGGCCCTGCTCAGTGTCGCCATGCTCCCCGCCTGCAACAAAGGTGGCGGAAGTACCAGCAGCGCAAATCCGGCAGCCGCTAAGACGGACGGCAAGGAAGTCGCCGTGGTCAACGGCACACCGATCAGCAAGGAAATGTTCGATGCCTATTCCAAACAGCGTGCCGCATCGCAGCCTAATGCAGGCACACCCGATGACCAGAAGGCCGCCCTCGACGAGGTGGTGAGCCGCGAGGTGATCTATCAGGATGCCCTGAAGGGCGGTCTGGATAAGAATCCTGACGTGCAGGCGGAGATCGAGAATCTCAAGCGCAATATCATCGCGAATGCGGCGATTCGCCATCATTTGGAGGTAAACGAACCGACCGATGCGGTCATGAAGAAAGAATACGAAGAAAAGATGGGCAACATGAAGTCCAAGGAATACAAGGCCAAGCACATCCTGGTAAAAACCGAAACAGAGGCCAAGGACATTATCGCGCAACTGGATAAGGGCGGCGATTTCGCCAAGCTGGCCGCGGAGAAATCCGTCGATACTGCCTCCGGCAAGGACGGCGGCGAATTAGGCTGGTTCGATGGCAGCCAAATGGTGAAACCCTTTGCCGATGCCGCCGCCGCTATGGAAAAGGGTAAATACAGCAAGACGCCCGTACAATCGCAATTCGGCTGGCACGTCATTCTGCTGGAAGACAGCCGTGAATTAGCCCCGCCCGAGTTTGACAAAGTAAAGGAAAACGTGCGCGGCATTATCAAAAACAAGCAACTCAAAGAGTATCTTGAGGGCCTGAAGAGCAAGGCCAAGG
>DATECT010000200.1:0-8698 GCA_035286765.1 Gammaproteobacteria bacterium | reverse complement strand
GATTACCTGGTGATCGAATCCACCTACGGCAACCGGCGGCATGACGCGACCGACCCCAAGGCAGTGCTGGCGGCGATTATCAACCGCACCGCGGCGCGCGGCGGCATCATCCTCATCCCCGCCTTCGCCGTGGGCCGCACCCAGCTACTGCTTTACTACCTCCATGAACTAAAAGCAGCCAAGGCCATTGCCGACATCCCCGTCTACGTCAACAGCCCGATGGCCACGCAAGCGACCACCCTGTTTTACAATCACGTCGGCGAGCATCGCTTGAATCCGGCGCTGAGCAAAGCGGTGTGTGCCACGGCCCATTACGTCGCGAGCGTGGAAGAATCCGAGGCGCTCAACCGGCGCCGGGAACCGATGATCTTAATCTCCGCCAGCGGCATGGCCACCGGCGGACGCGTGTTGCATCACCTCAAAGTCTTTGCGCCGGACCCGCGCAACACCATTTTATTCTCCGGCTTCCAGGCGGGTGGCACGCGCGGCGCGTCCATGCTCGGCGGCGCGGAAGCAGTCAAGATCCACGGCGCCTACATCCCGGTGCGCGCCGAAGTCGCCGCGCTGGACAACCTCTCCGCGCACGCCGATTACAGCGAAATACTCGATTGGCTGCGGCACTTCGCCGCGCCGCCGCGCCAAACCTTCATCACCCACGGCGAACCCGCCGCCGCCGACGCGTTGCGCCACCACATCGAGGAACAATTAAACTGGTCGTGCCGTGTGCCCGATTACCTGGAAGAAGCCAGCCTGGAGTAAAAGAGCCCTGCCGCCATAGTATCTTTGTGCCGGAAAGTAGCGTCGGCAAACCGCTGTATATAATCGAATATGGCCCGGCCCCGTGCAGGCTACATGCCGACCGGCAATAATTCGGGCTGTACCATCACCAGCACACCGTATCCGATTAACGCAGCGGCGGTGATGTGCGTCACGCGCCAGTGCGCGGGCAAGGATTTCTCGGCGAATATTAACAGCGTAATGATCAGCATCGCCCCGAGGTTCATCACGCCGAGCGGAAATAACATCAGAAACAATAGCCAGCAGCAGCCCAGACAATATAGGCCGTGCTCCATGCCCATGCGCAGCGCACCGCTGTAACCGTCGCGCCATGCGCCGAGGACGAAATGCAACGGACTGCGGCACTTGCTCAGGCAGGCGCGCTTAAGCGGCGAGAGTTGATAAAGCCCGGCGCCAACGATGAGTGCCCCGCCGATGATCGCACTGTGCATCATTAACCAAGGCGATAGCCGGGCCAGGGAGTCGGCGAACGCGGCCAGCCCGTAGGCAATCATCCCCGACAGCGCCCAAATAAATAGATAGGCGCCAACGAATAACCAGGTCGGCACAATGCCTTGACCGCGTTGTTGTTTGTGCGCCTGCACGCGCGCGAAGGTCAGGATCATCGGCGCGGCGCTGGGAAACATCATGGCGATCATCATGACCACCCACATCAGCAAAAACAACGGCGCGCCCATGCCCATGGTAATGCCGGCCGTCATGGTGGCGGGCATTAATTGCTGTGAAAAGAGCACCAGCCACGCCCCAGCGGCGCATAACAACAGAGCGGCAACAATACCGCCCCGCGCCCACGCCAAGCTATAAGGCCGGCTACCCATTAAGGACGCACCCGTGCTATTGCTAAAGTCGAATACTCAAGCAGCCAGACCCTCGCTGGTGTGCTCAACCGCAGCAAGAGAGCTATTGGTGTTTTTGTAATCAAACTTGATTGCCCCCGTGCTTTTCAGCATACCGGTTTGCGCCACCTCCATCTCCTTGTACTCGAAACCGTCGGGCAGCAACACCGTAACGCGTTGCTCGCTGCCGGTAGCGGGCACGGTGAGCGGCATACTGGTGGTTTCAATAAAACCGGGTATCGATAACCGCGCGCGTCGCCGCTCCTTGTCAAACTCGAATTGGATGGGCACAAACTGCGGCTCATGCACGGTAGTAACAATAGAGGCGATGATCTCGAAGTAGGGCCCACCCGCCTTGCCGCTCAAAATTTGCAGCAAGGCCTCACGCTGCGCCGGTGTGGCCCGGACATCGATAAAAGGCTGCAACATACCGTTACCCTCGTGCAAGGCGCCCGGCCAATGCACCGAGGCCGCCCACGTTAAGCCGCTCAAATCCACATCATCGAAGTGCCCTTCGCTAATCTTCATGGCGACCACACCCTCGCAGAAGTTATCGGGCGCGGGCACGCCAATAGTATCGCAGGGGCAAGTGGCCAGACAGTTACAGTTTTTGAGATATTGTCCCTTCATTTTCCATGTCATGTGCATCTCCTTTACTTGCGTCCACAATGAAAAATCCATCGCACGGCAAAAGACGGGAAAACAGCGTGCGCAGATTTCACTCTACTGCGAATAGGTTAAGTGAGCAAGCCGATACATTGGCTAGAGAGCGGTCGAGTTTGAGTTACACGCTTGCTCAGTTCGGGCTTAGTAAATAGTGCGGATACACGGCAATAACATGCCACTGCGAAATTGCAGCGGCGAGACGTTGGGATACTAAAAAAGCCGTAAGAAGATAGGAGCTTAATAACGGCTGTTTGTGTAACAGCCGACCGGCCACATGACGAGTATATTAGTGACGGCGGGGAACGGATTGCACCATATCAGGGCCTAAAATTAGGAATCCAGTTGTGCTTTTGGTCGCCTAATACAAGGAGGTGCGTCATGAGCAACACCATCAACACCCAGTCAGTGCCGCCGTCGGAAACCACACAGCAAGAGCAAAAGACTGTCCAAGCCATCGAGGAAAAACAGATCAAGGAGCAGATGGAAAAACAAAAGGCGGAACAGGAAAAGGCACGCAAACGCGTCGAGGATAAAATAAACAGCGGCGAGGCGGATATAGGCTAAGTTCTGAGATGGATGATGGCGAATTACCGCTAAAAGCGTCCGACAAAATTAAGCCCGATATCCATGTTACCTCATCCCTATCCTTCCACGGGGCAGGGAAGTTCTTCAAGCCCTTCTCCCTTCGGGATGAGCGGCGATGCCGCGAATGACACGCCATGGGCAATTCGCGAAGCGAAGAACGGGCGGCAGGGACGCTGCCCTGGGCTTTGGACGCAGCCAGGACGGCGGAGTCCAAAGGCGTGGCTAGGGTGGCAAGCTGTGCAGGGCGCGCTGCGTAGAAGCAAGCGGGCAAGCCTGGATGGCTTGCCCAGGTACCCAAGCGCAGCAGGGACAGCGCAGCGCAGGGGCACAGCGATGTCCAGGGGGCCGGGGGCGGGGGTTAATAACGGCGATCACTTGGTTAGATAATCCAAGGGACGCAATCCACAAGGAGGTAAGGCATGATCGAAGAATTAACGCGGTATTGGTGGGTCATCGGCCTGCGCGGCGTGGCGGCCGTGCTGTTCGCCTTGGCGGCGTTCTTCTGGCCCGGCATCACGCTGGCCGTTTTGGTGCTCTTTTTCGGCGCCTATGCGCTGGTCGACGGCGTCTTCACCACTATCACAGCCGTTCGTGCCGCGCCGCAGAAGCAACGCTGGTGGGTATTACTGCTGGAGGGTTTGGTCGGCATCGCCGTGGGCATCGTCACGATACTCTGGCCGGGGCTCACCGCAGTAGCCCTGCTCTATATCATCGCGGCCTGGGCAATCATTACCGGCGTACTCGAAATCATCGCCGCCGTGCGCCTGCGCGAACTCATCGAGGGCGAATGGTTGCTTGGCTTGGCGGGCATCGCCTCCATAACCCTCGGCCTATTACTCGCCTTCTGGCCCGGCCCGGGCCTCATCGCCACCGTGTGGATGATCGGTGTTTACGCACTTGTATTCGGCATCTTATTGCTCGCCTTGGCCTGGCGGCTGCGTGGCCTACGGCCTAACTTATCAAGGCAGGCCCATGTGGGTATGTGAGGGCGGGGTGATATTAATTTAAGGAAACCCTGTTATGGCAACTAGCATTCCTCTCCTAAATGGAGTCTCCGCTAGCGTGCGCCATGCGCACGAGCGTCCTTCGTCGCACAGCCGAATCTACACAATACTAGCCTATAACCCTGCCGCACAAATTGTGGCAGGGCATGCGCACATCCCCTTAAAAGCCGCGGCGATATTGCCGCAGTGTCGTATAACTACAAAAAGAAGATGAAAAAGATTAAGGTGAAAACCAGGATTGAAATTGGCATGAAGTCTTCTTGCATGGCCCGTCCTCCGGTAAGTAGCTATGTGCTCGACAATCCTACTGTAAACCTAATTTAGGCGGGCGGGAAGACGGTTGTTACAAGGGATTACAATAGTGGGTATCGCGGCTATAGGTTGGGCAAAAGCGTAGCGTTGCCCAACGGCCTGCTGTCTCCGATTGTTGGGCTTCACAGGTTTCAGCCCAAGCTACGAGCTACGATGCGCGCACGGGTGCCAACATCTATCCCGTCAACGTCTTCCCGTGCGAACCGCCGCGGTGCGCGGCATTACTATCATGGCACTTACCATGCCCGTACTGGTGCCCCAAGATATCCATAAAATGGTCGTGAAGCGGCTGCTGATCGGATGGCTGCTGCTGTCCGCGCTGCTCGGCGGCGTCGTGTTTTATATTGAAATGGAAAAAATGGACAATTTCGTGGTGCGTCTGGTGCTTGCCGAATCCACCGCGAGCCTCAGCGACGTGCGCAGCATTGATTCCACGCCAGTGGAACTCTTACAAAGAAAAGTCAACGAGCTGGTCGGCCGGCATTTTCAAAGAGCCGAGATTTACGATAGTGAACAGGCTATCGTCGTCCGGGCGGTACGCCCGGGCGCGGAAGAGTTCGAACGCACGCTGCATCGCTTCATGCATGGCTTTCCCACGGAAGGCAAGCTGCTCTATCAAAAATTTTATCTGAATGATGGCACACTGCTGATGCAAGTCGTGACGCCGCTTAAGCAATCCGGCGGCGAACTGCTTGGCTACTTCGAGGGCGTTTACCACGTTGACGTGGAAACCCTGCGCGACATCCGGCGCAACGTCGCCGTCACGCTGGCACTGACCGTGTTCATCATCCTCGCCACCGCCGTGATACTCTATCCCATCATCATGTCGCTCAACCGCAGCCTGCTCGCGCTGTCCACCGATCTGCTGAAAAGCAACATCGAACTGATGGAGGTGCTGGGCAGCGCGATCGGCAAACGCAATTCCGGCGTACACCGGCACAGCTATCGCGTCACCCTCTACGCCATCCGCCTGGCCGAGGCGCTGGGACTTCCCGACCAGCAAATCCGCGACCTAATCGTCGGCGCGTTCTTGCACGATGTGGGCAAGATCGGCATCAGCGATAATATTCTGCTCAAAGAAGACAAGCTCAGCGATGAAGAATTCAACGTGATGAAAACGCACGTGCGGCTCGGCGCAGACATCGTCGCCAAGGTCGATTGGCTGCAACAGGCGCGCGACGTCATCGAATTTCATCAGGAGAAATACGACGGCAGCGGCTATCTAAAGGGATTGAGGGGTGAAGAAATCCCGCTCAACGCGCGCATCTTCGCCATCGCCGACGTGTTCGACGCGCTCACCTCGCGGCGCCCCTACAAGGAACCCTTGAGCCTTGAAGAGACCATGGGCATCATTAACCGCGGACGCGGCGCGCACTTCGACCCGCACCTCTTGGACAAATTCGAGGACATCGTGCCGCAACTCTATACGGCGATCAGCGGAGTGGGGGATGACGTGGCCGAGAAAATGCTCGAGGCGTGCATCGACAAATATTTCTTCGGAAAATAACCTCAAGAAAGGAGCGCAGCATGACTCCACATGCACAACACGCACACGGTGTGGCGGACTTCCGCCGCCGCTTTTGGGTCTCGCTCGCGCTCACCGCGCCGATACTCATCCTCTCGCCTGGCTTTTGGGAACTGTTCGGTCTGCAACAGCCGCTGGTGTTTCCCGGCCACCACCACGCGCTGTTCGAGTAAAAGGGGTCATCTGCATAAATCCAATGGTAGACCCCTTATTTCTTATTTTTCTTACGGGCTTGAGCGCTTTCAGAAATAAACAGCATGGGACTCGTTAGCCCTGATTGAAGGCTGGCTAAGCTTTAGGTGTGGGGCGCCTGGAAAAATGTACTTACCGAATGACTGCGCCGTGATGAACACTGCGCGGTTTCAGCAAATCCGCCAGAGTGTAAGCGTCAAGCGACGCCAAAAAACCTTTAAGCGCCGCGCCCAAAATAGATTTCAGCGTACAGCCCGGCAGCAATGGGCACGCCTCGTTGGCCGGATTGAAACATTCGGCGATCGGGAAACCTTCTTCGAAGTCGCGCACTACGTCGCCGATATTAATTAGCGCTGGGCGCCGCGCCAGGCGCATGCCCCCGCCCTTGCCGCGCACAGTGTCGATGTAGCCGCGCAACGCGAGCTGGTGCACGATCTTCATCAAATGATTTTCAGAAATACGGTAATAATCGGCCACCTCGCTGATCGTTACCAGGCGTTCCTGATGCAATCCAAGGTAAACCAACACCCGCAAAGAATAATCCGTATAACGTGTAAGCTGCATGGACGCAACCGCCGTGATTTTGACGGCCCAGCTTAATACAATCGTGTCGACCTGCAAAGCATACAGCCGGGCATAGAATTAAAGAATCAGCAATCTATATAACAACATTTAATAAATTGGGCCTTGACAAGCGAGGCATTAAAAGATGTATATTAATTATATCTTTTAATAGGCGCGCGCGCATAGAGGGGCTAACTATGAAAACAGTGTTCCGGCTGATCCAAACCACCTTGCTCAGCACCGTGCTGGGCGTGACCCTGGCGGGTGTCGCGAGTCCGGCGCTGGCCAAAACCGTGCAAGTAGTCATGCACGCCAAAGAAGTGGATCTACCCATCGACAACAAAGGCACGCTCTACCCCAGTTGGACCTTCGACGGCAAGGTTCCCGGTCCGGTAGTGCGCGTCACCGAGGGCGATATGGTGGAGTTCACACTAATAAACGACAAGGCCAGCCAACACCCGCACTCAATGGATTTTCATGCCGCCCGCCTCGACGTGGTGAAGGATTTTTCCTCGGTGGGACCGGGAGAAGAAAAACATTACAGCTTTCGCGCCGACTATCCGGGCGTATTCTTTTATCACTGCGGCACTGACCCCATGATGCAGCACTTGGCGCGCGGCATGTTCGGCACGATAATCGTCGACCCTAAAGATAGCAAGGCATGGCCCAAAGCCGATCGTGAATACGTATTGGTGCAGTCCGAATTGTATAAAGACCCCGACGATGTGGAAGCCATTATGCAAAACAAATGGAGCAACGTGGTGTTCAACGGTATGGTGTTCCGCTATGACCCGGTGCATGACAGTGATGCCAAGCACATGCTGCAAGCCAAGCCCGGCGAGCGCGTACGCGTGTATTTCGTGAACGCGGGGCCGAATGAATTTTCCTCGTTCCATCCCATCGCCGGTATTTGGGATCGTGTATACGTGGGCGGCAACCCCAAGAACGTGCATCACGGACTGCAAAGCTTCACCGTCGGGCCGGGCGACGGCGCGGTGTTTGATCTGATTTCTCCGGTCGAAGGCGCCAACGCCATCGTCACTCATTCGCTGCACGCGGCCATGACCGGCGCCATCGCGGTGATAAAATTCTCTAAGGACGCCGATCCTAAGATGGGACGCGGCGAGCAGATTTTAGTGCGTTAAAGCACTCAATAACCACGTTCGCATACAGGCATCAGAACTGTAGGTTGGGCAAAAGCGCCACGTTGCCCAATGGGCTTCTATCTAAGAATTGTTGGGCTTCGCAAGCTCAGCCCCAACCTACGGGCTGATAATCTCAAGGCAAATGGCTGCTGGAAATGGAGGAGATTGATTCCAGCCAGTTCTCGTTGGCCTCAATGTTAACGCTTAGGTGCGCCAGCGGAAGAAAGAACACCCTCTTTACGTAACCGGCGCAGCAATTCCGACACCATTAATTTTAACTCATCATGCCTTTTCTTTATTTCCGATGCGTATTGAATCAGCGACTGATGGCGGGCTTGAGCATTGGTTTGATGAATTTGATTTTGTGATTCTTGATATAGCAAATGCGCATATTCCCATTTCTGAACAAGATCATTGTTCATCCGGTATGAATCAATAAGACCCCTGGCTTTTGCATATGTGGCCACGATTTGTTTGCGAAGGTCGTGATCTTTGATCTTACCAATGAAGGATGCGTTGGTATTGTAAATGGTGAAATAGTCTTGGGTTATTGGCCAAAATAGGAGTAGAGGCGTGTTATCGCGAAGGGCCTCCGCATGAGCGCCGACACTTCCAAGATAAGACTCCCAAAGAGTTTCAATTTCATCGTGTATAGCTTGAAGCAGGCCAAAAAGGTGTTCGACCTCTTCTCTCGCTGATTCCGCCTTTTCCAGCGAGTGCACAATGTATGCGCCGGCGAGCGTAAGTGCACTACCAATAAAAGCACCAATTCCCGAGGAGAGTAGTGCATCAGCATTCCAATTGAAATCAGCCACACGGCCTCCTTAGAGTCCTAACTAAAATTAGACGTCATAAATGGCATCTCGGATTGCGTCAGCGATAAGTTATTACCGTTCGCAGCCTTTCGCCTGAACAATTCTCTGGATTCGCTCCTTGCGGGTTTCCAATTCGGCCAAGGTTTTCTTGGTTTCTTCTGCGTTGTCCATGGTGAGCCAGATCGGCGTCAGAATGAGCAATCCCGCAACGGATTTTGATTGGTTGTCGTTTCTGGCCTGCTGGAGGCTGCCCTGC
>DATECT010000199.1:0-4448 GCA_035286765.1 Gammaproteobacteria bacterium | reverse complement strand
CCAAAAAGCCGCCTTCGTTAAACGAATAATAGGGGAGAAAGACAATGAGACGCATGGGCTTTGTGCTAGGTATAACGGTATTATCGCTGGCGGCGTCACCCGCCTGGGCGACTAAGAAATATTACGAACGCGAGGAGTACTATGATTATGGCAGGGTCATTGACGTAGATCCCATCTATGAGACCACCTATATCTCCACACCGCGCCGTGAATGCTATGATGAATCGGTAACGCATTACCGGGAGGGGAGCGATTCCTATACCGGCATGATCGCCGGGGGTATTATCGGCGGCGTGGCCGGCAACCAAGTGGGTAAAGGTCGCGGCAACGATGTGGCGACAGTCGCCGGCGCCCTGCTGGGCGGCTCCATCGGGCGGGATCTAACCCGTGGCGGCAGCCGCGCCTATACTGAAGTGGAGCGGCGCTGCGAGGAGATCGATCATCACTATAAGGAGCGCCATGTATCAGGTTATCAGGTAACCTACCGCTACCAGGGGCGTATCCACACCACGCATACGGATTATCACCCCGGTAAAAAGATTCGTATAAAGACACTGGCGCACCGCCATTATCACCATGACGACGATGATTGATGGGAATATGCTAAAGGCGGTCGCGTAACCTTGGTAAGGCAATAGGGCTGAGAGGCGCTGCGCGATAACGGTTATAATCGTTATGCCAGTCTTTCGCACGGCAGAGGAATAGACACATGCCAATGAAAATTCAGGTATTCATACTCGCCCTATTATTGGGATGCGCCGCCCTGTCTGTCGAGGCGAAGCCGCCGCACAAACAGCAGGAGCGCGGCAATGACGAGCGCGTTGCCCAGGAGCAGGATGATGCCGTCAGCCTCGACCGGGCGGCTGCACAGGTACGCCGTAACACGCGCGGCAGGGTCTTGTCTGCCGATACCGAAAAGCATAACGGTGACCGCGTGCATCGCATCAAGGTGCTTACGCCGGAGGGGCGCGTGCGCGTCATCAACGTGGACGAGCACGATAAGGGCGATAGATAATTACCACACTCCGTCTATTTCTTGAAGGGGCGTAGCATGCGAATCTTAGTCATCGAAGATGAGGCGGCGCTGCGCAACCAGTTGGTAACGCGGTTGCAGGCAGAGGGTTACGCCGTGGCGGGCGCTGCGGATGGTGCAGAAGGTCTGTATCAAGGCAGCGAATTTCCCTTCGACGTGGCGATAATCGATCTAGGGTTACCAAAACTTTCCGGCATCGAAGTAATCCACCGTCTGCGGGCCGCCGAAAAGCGGTTTCCCATTCTCATTCTCACCGCGCGTGCACGTTGGCAGGAAAAGGTGGAGGGCCTCAAGGCGGGCGCCGATGACTATCTCGTCAAGCCCTTTCATATGGAAGAATTATTGGCGCGCATCAAGGCCTTGGTGCGCCGCGCCGCCGGTTGGGTCCAGCCGGTATTGCGCTGCGGCCCGGTGCAGTTGGATAGCGTGGCGCAAACCGTGCGCGTGCATGACCAGCCGGTGGAACTTACCGCCTACGAATATAAGGTGCTGGAATATCTTATGTTGCACAGTGGCCAACTGATATCCAAGAGTGAACTAACAGAGCATCTCTACGAGCAGGATTTTGATCGTGACAGCAACGTCATCGAAGTGTTTGTAGGCCGCCTGCGCCGCAAGCTCGATCCCGACAACCAATTTAATCCCATCGAGACACTGCGCGGCCGGGGTTATCGCCTCACCCTGGCGCGCGTCAGCGCCTAATGTAGTGCGCTATACTGTTTGGAACGTATCAATCCGTTTCGACAGGCGGCCCAAATCCCCCGGCCTACGGCCTTTCTGCGCTGCGCTTCCTGCGCTACGCAATCCTGCTTCGCTGGAAGTCCAGCCCAAGCATCCTTGCTTGGGCGTTCGCGGTCTTGCCGCTCACCCTGCTACGCTTGAAAGTCCAGCCCAGCCATCCGTGGCGCTCATGATGCACATCCGTGTGCATCACCCTACGGGCCGCCTGACGGCGGTGCCGTTTGGCTTTCCTGCCAAACGGTCGGCCCTTCGTGCCTCACCCCCTTTTACAAAGGGGGTCAAGCATCCGGCATTTAGTTTACCCCCTTTGCAAAAGGGGGTCGCGCGCAGCGCGGGGGGATTTGAGGCCACGCTATTAACGCATACGGCAGCCCATTATAGTTTCGCAGCGTCAACATAAGGTTCATTAATTGCGCAGCAGTCCACCCGTGCCCTCCATCAACACACGTCTGCTCGCCGCCGCCAGCCTGGTCCTGGCGGCCTTTTTAGGGCTCACCGGCGGGGTGTTGGACCGCGCCTTCCGCGACGCCGCCGAAACAGCCTTGCGCGAGCGCCTGCAAACCCATGTCTACGCCTTGTTAGCGGCGGCTGATCTCACTGCAAACAATGAACTGCGCCTACCCGACGCCCTGCCCGAACTGCGTTTCTCCACACCCGGCTCCGGTTTATACGCGCAAGTGCGCCGCGCCGATAACCATCCAGTGTGGCACTCACCCTCCGCCATCGGCCTGGACATCGCTTGGCCCGCGGTAACCGATGCCGGTAAACCGCACTTCACCACGCTGGCCTTGGCCGAGCGCGGAACGCTAGTGCAGGTTCTGAGTTTCGGCGTGGTGTGGGAGCTAACACCGACTACCACGGCGCAATACACCTTCAGCGTGGCTGAAGACCTGGCCGGCATGAGCGCGCAGCTACAAGGCTTCCGCCGTAGCCTGTGGGGCGGATTAGGCGGCGTCGCCGTGCTATTGCTGATAGCGCAAGGCGTTATCCTGCGCTGGAGCTTGGCCCCGCTGCGGCGCGTGGCTGCGGACTTAACGGAGATCGAGACCGGCCATCAGGCCCAGTTGAGCGGCCGTTATCCGCGTGAACTGTGCGGCCTCACCGACAGTTTAAACGCCCTGATCCGCCATGAACGCACCCACCTGGAGCGTTACCGTAATAGCCTGGCCGACCTGGCGCACAGCCTGAAGACCCCGCTCGCCGTGCTGCGCGGCATCACCGAATCGAAAAATCCGGAGAGTGCCGAATCCCAACGCACCCTGCAAGATCAAGTGCAGCGCATGGATCAAATCGTCCACTACCAACTGCACCGCGCCGCCGCCATGGGCCGCACCGCGCTGGCCGCGCCGGTTGATGTACTAAACATCGTGACGAGACTACGCGCCAGTCTCGATAAAGTTTACGCCGATAAAAATGTCACCTGCACCATACGCGCCGATGATGGCCTCGTGTTCCACGGCGATGAATCGGATCTGCTCGAAGTACTCGGCAATATTCTCGATAACGCCTACAAATATTGCCGCCGCACGGTGCGCGTAACCGCGAATGCAACAGCGAACGACAAACCAGGTTTGATATTGGAAATCGAAGACGACGGCCCCGGCATTCCCGTGGAAATGGCACAAAGCGTAATGCAGCGCGGCACGCGCCTAGACACCACCATGCCCGGTCAAGGCATCGGCCTTGCCGTAGCGCACGACATCGTGCGCCTCTATCACGGCACGCTGGAGATCAGCCGAAGCGAATTAGGCGGCGCCAAAATCACGCTGCGCCTGCCCGCCGCTGAAACCGAAGTCCTCCGTTAGCCTATACCTACAACTTTTGGTATACTTTTGAAAGTTCCGATCTAATGGAAACTATTATGAGCAAAGCTGTAGGGTGGGCACGTTGTTTGTGCCCACGGGCCTGGCTCCAATCCAATGGAAACTATCATGAGCAAAGTTGAAAATATTGAGCGCGATATTGTTGATCTGTCCCCCACAGAACTGGCGGCTTTTCGCAACTGGTTTCGTGAATTCGATGCTACGGCGTGGGACCGTCAAATCGAGGAAGACGCCCTTTCGGGTAAGCTGGACACCTTGGCTGATGCCGCGTTGAAATCTTTTCGTTCCGACTCTTCTCCTTAGAGGCTTATTATTGGTTGAGGGGCGTGCAGTTCCGTTGGCTGGTGACTCAGTATCGCCTAATTCGTGTTCGAGTTGCCACTGCTTCTTTCATTCGCGGCTATCGCTCGTACTTGATTCAAAGAGAGGACCTCTCTATTTGTAATGGTTCGTGGCTAACCTCAACTCGCGTGTCGGTTGATGGCATAGATCCGTAATCGGGGGCTTCAAATGACCGCACCCATAGTCTTTATTTCATACTCGCACGACTCTCCCGAGCACAAACAATGGGTTTTAAGCCTCGCCACGGACCTTCGCGATAATGGCATAGACGCGATACTGGACCGATGGGAACTGGTGCCGGGACAAGATGTGACCGTATTCATGCAAAATGGCATCATCACAGCGGATCGTGTTCTTATGGTTTGTTCCGAGGCCTACGTCACAAAAGGAGAAGCAGGCGTTGGCGGAGTTGGATTTGAGCGCCTGATAGTCACAGCTGAAGTGGTCCAGTCGATCGACACAAAGAAGTTTATACCTCTGCTTCGCAACAACAGTAGCGCTGTAAAGGT
>DATECT010000198.1:0-2541 GCA_035286765.1 Gammaproteobacteria bacterium | reverse complement strand
TCGCGCCAGGGATGGCGACTCAATAGCCTGGTGGCGAAGCAGCCTGCCCCTGCGGCTCCCACATGTGACTGGGATGCCACTAAAGCAAGATAAAATCTAGGAGGTCAGCAGCCGCTGCACCTCTTTCACTTCTTCCGCCGTCTGTTCCATGGAGACAATACTTACTTCCGGGTTGATGCCCAGCTTGGCAAAGGCGGGGATGGTGCCCCAATTTGCCGTGGCGTGCGGATGGCTGGTGCCGATATAGCTCTGCAGATTCGCCACGATCACCACCTCTACATAATTAATATCCGAGCCGGAGGTATATTGCAGGTCTTCGTGCAGTTCCGGCACGGCGATCAGTTCGGGCGGAAATTCCCAGGCCTCCAGGATGGCCTTGCCGATCCGGGTGTGGGATTGCGCGATGATACGATTAAGCGCGGTGCTATCTTCCATTAGTTCTTCGATTTTTTGCGCGCGGGCTAAAATAGGCAGGGCGCCGATGTCATGGATGAGTCCGGCGAGTAAGGCCTCGTCGGGTTTTAGCGTGGTGAAGTGCGCGGCCAGCACATGACTGATGGCGGCGACCTCGGTGCTGTGCACCCATAAGCTCTTTAGGTGTTTTTGCAACTGGGGCGAGCGCGATTGATGCAACTGCTCCATCAACAGGCTGGTCACCAGGTTGCGCATCAGCTTGTTGCCGAGGCGGGCAATGGCGCTGGGCAGGCTGTCCACCGGCACGCGGCCCCGCAACAGCGGGCTATTGGCTACTTGGATGAGGCGTGCGGAGAGGGCGGCATCGGTGGCGACAATCTTCGCTATCTGTCCGACGTTGGCATTCGGGTCATCGACCACCTTGCGCACCTTGAGCGCCACCTCCGGCAGGGTAGGCAGCACGATGCGATTATGCTCAATGTCATTCAGCAGGTCGGATATGAATTTATCTTCCAGTTGCACGGTCTTTTCCCATAGTATTTAGGATGTCCTTTACATGTAAATCCGCCGAAGGCTGGGGTTCACTACTAGTAGTCTATTTCGGCACTAGGTCGCTAAAGTATAGGGTAGCTCGTTAAATTGTAGCGGCGGGCCTTGTCGCGAAGACAGTCTGACCATGCCCTCTTTAGCATGGGCAATTTGTATCACGGCCAGCATTTCAAAGCCGCCTTGGGGTGAAGGCCGGGCATCTACCACTTGTCCTATGCCCTGCTCATCGGCGGGTGCGTAAAGGTCGTCACCGGGCTCTGGACAGGTAGCTGTGTCGACGCGGGCGTAATACATGCGCCGTTTGAGGGTGCCGAGGTATTGCATGCGCGCCACGATCTCTTGCCCTGGATAGCAGCCCTTTTTGAAACTGACGGCGTCAATGGCCTGGAGATTGAGCATCTGCGGCACAAAGGCATCGACGGTCGCGCCATGGATGCTGGGTATGCCGCTGCGGATGTCCAGCAAGGCCCAGGGCGCGGCCCCGACCGGCGCGGCGTGGGCTTGCAGCAGCGGCCACAGTGCCATCATGGCCGCCGCTTCGCCGGCAATGGCGAAGCGTGCCTGTGGTCCGGGGATACGCATTATCGTTAACGTGCCACCGGCAAACGGCAACTGTCGGCAGTCATCGACCAGCGGCGGCGCTGCCCCCGCTATTTTTATCAGCAAGGCCTCGGCCTCGGGGCCGGCCAGACCGATAGGTACCAAGGCCGTACTGGCATCCGCGAGCGTGACCTGCGCGCGTAATACAAACAGGCGCAGCCGCTGCAGAGTGCCCGCCAAGAGCGGCTGCGGCAGGCAGAGATAATAGCTGTCCTGACGTTTAAATAACCGGAACAGCGCCAACACCCGGCCCTTGGGGCTGCAATAGGCATTGAGCTGGCTGTGCTGCTCATCGATGCGACGCACGTCGTTGGTAAACTGGTTTTGCAGGAAGGTTTGCGCATCTGCCCCGCTGGCAGCCAACAATCCCAGGTGCGACAAATCGCTGAGCACCGTTGAGTTTAGCGCTGCTGCGAGCTCATGGTCAGGCCTGCCGAAATGCATGACAGCCCCCTGTTCGATAGTCGCACCGGCCTGTTCTAAAAATACCTTCCATTCTGGCAGCATGGCCCTATTCTCGCAGCGAATACTATTAATAACCATAGCGGGTCAACTAAAGAACCTCGGATGTATTGTCTTTTTCGTCATTCCCGCGCAGGCGGGAATCCAGTAAAGTGTTAAGTCGTATAGGTTCCCGCTCCAGTCCAGTTTCGCTGTGTGCAGGGGGCAAGAGGCCATTGCTTGAATAAATCAGAGCTTTCCTAAATAGGTTTCTCCAAATGAGTGTGATAGCGTCCCCATCGTTGCGCCTTGAACCGCGCCGCTCTTATCGGCTGGCTGCACTGCTGCTGGTGGCGCACGGCGGCGCATTGGCCTTGCTGACGTTGACGCCGGTCATGATCGGCGCGAAATGGGCGCTGGGCGCCGGCTTATTGGCCAGTTTAAATGTGACGCTCAATACCCACGCCTTGCTGCGCGCCAAACAGGCGCTAGTGGCTTTGTGGTGGGATGCGGACGGGCAATGGACGCTGCGCGAGG
>DATECT010000197.1:0-2593 GCA_035286765.1 Gammaproteobacteria bacterium | reverse complement strand
AGGAAATCTCCTTGAGTTTCAATGCCCCCTCCATCGCTACCGGATAATGTGCGCCGCGGCCTAAAAACAGGGCATGCTGTTTATCCGCGAACTGTTCCGCCAGGGTTTTAATCTCGTCGTTGAGTTTGAGGGTCTGCGCGATCTGTGCCGGCAGCGCGGTGAGTTCGGAGACAATCTCCCGCTCTTTGGCCGGGTCCATGCCGTGCCGGCGCCCCAACACCACGGTCAATAATAACAAGGCCACCAATTGCGTGGTAAAGGCCTTGGTGGAGGCCACGCCGATCTCCGGCCCGGCGCGCGTCATCAACACCAGATCGCACTCGCGCACCAGCGAACTCTCCGGCACATTACAGATCGCCAACGAATATCCAAAACCCAGACGCTTGGCCTCGCGCAATGCGGCCAACGTGTCCGCCGTCTCACCGGATTGCGAGAGTGCAACAACCAATGAATTATTGCGTACCACCGGGCGGCGGTAGCGAAATTCACTCGCCACCTCGACACTGCAGGTAATACCGGCCAGCGATTCCAGCCAGTAACGAGCGATCATTCCCGCATGATAGCTGGTTCCGCAAGCGATGATATGCACGTGCTTAACCCCATCGAACACCGGCGCGGCATCAGGGCCAAACGCGGCTTCCAGCACATGTCCATCACTAATCCGCCCTTCTAGGGTGTCGGCCACGGCGCGACCCTGTTCAAATATCTCCTTGAGCATGTAATGGCGATATTCGCCGCGCTCCACCTCGTCGCTATTCAACGAGCTGATGCGTATCGGGCGGCTCACTTCTTCGCCCGCCGCATTCACTATCTTCAGGCTGATTCTGGTGATATCGGCAATGTCGCCGTCTTCGAGGAAGATAAAGCGCTGCGTCACCGGAATCAGCGCGGCCACATCGGAGGCAATGAAATATTCGCCGATACCGATACCTATCACCAACGGACTGCCGCGGCGCGCGGCGACAATGCGACCTGCATCGGTCTTGCTGATCACCCCCAGCGCATAGGCGCCGTGCAATTCGTTCACCGTGGCGCGCACCGCATCAAGCAGGCTCTTACCTTGCTCTAAGTGGCCATAAATTTGATGTACGACGACCTCGGTATCGGTCTGCGAGGTAAATTCGTAGCCGTCTTGCAACTGCTGTGTACGCAGCATTTCGTGATTTTCGATAATGCCGTTGTGCACCACCGCCACGGTATTGCGGCAGACGTGCGGGTGGGCGTTGGCGTGGCTGGGTTTGCCGTGGGTGGCCCAGCGCGTGTGGGCCACGCCGGTTGCGCCGTGCAAGCTTTCCCGGCTTAACACGCCTTCGAGCTCGCTGACCTTGCCGACACTGCGCGCGCGCGTGAGCTCGCCTTGCTCGTCGAGCACCGCCGCGCCCGCGGAGTCATAGCCGCGATACTCAAGACGGCGCAGCCCTTCCATCAGAATGGGTACGATGTCACGTTGTGCAACGGCGCCGATGATTCCACACATAATTTTACTCGAAATTATTTCGTTAATTTAATAGGGAGCAGCTTCGTGAAAGCTTAAGGGCACCTTTAATAATTCGTCATTCCCGCGAAGGCGGGAATCCAAAGGCTACTAATTTATCATTCGCCTCCAAATGCTGGATTCCCGCCTTCGCGGGAATGACGGAAATTTGTATTTTTAGAGGCACTCTTAATTATATGCCATCCTCGATCCCCTCCACTCACTGGTCATTCTGAGCCCGTTCGGCGGAGCCTGTCCTGAGTTCATCGAAGGACTCAGGGTAAATTCCGCGAAGAATCTGGTTTAAGCCTCAGATTCTTCAGTCGTTATCACTCCCTCAGAATGACAAATCATTTTGAGCATGTGACGCTAACTTACTATTTTTTCTTTGGCCGTTGCCAATCGTCCAGCGTCTGCTGCTTAGCGCGCGTTAAGGTAAGCTTATCCGCCGGGGCGTCGCGCGTGATCGTGGAGCCCGCGCCGATGGTGGCGTTCGCGCCGATCTCCACCGGCGCCACCAGTTGCGTGCCCGAGCCGATGAAGGCGCCATCGCCTATCACAGTCTGATGTTTATTTGCGCCATCATAATTACAAGTGATCGTGCCGGCGCCGACATTAACCTCCTTCCCTATCGTGCTATCACCCACATAGCTCAGGTGATTGATCTTGGAACCCTGCCCGACTGTGGATTTCTTTACCTCCACAAAATTGCCGATATGTACATCCGGGCCAAGCTTGGTCTCGGGGCGGATGCGGGCAAACGGGCCGATCCGGCAGCCCGCTTCAATGGCGGCATCTTCAATCACGCAATTGGCGAGCACCTCGACATCGGCGCCGATCTTGGCGTTGCGTATCCATACATTGGGTCCGATGCGCACACGATCGCCGAGCGTAACCTGGCCTTCGAATATTACATTAACGTCGATCACTACATCGCTGCCGCAGCTTAACTCGCCGCGCACATCGAAGCGTTGCGGATCTAACAAGGTAACGCCTTGTTGCATGAAGTACTCGGCCTGGGTACGTTGATAATAGCGCTCCAACTCGGCAAGCTGCGCCTTGGTATTAACACCCAGCACTTCCATCACATTATCCGGCATGACCGTATTAATGGTTACG
>DATECT010000196.1:0-12963 GCA_035286765.1 Gammaproteobacteria bacterium | reverse complement strand
AGGCGCAAAATAACTGGAGAATCCCGGCTCAGAACTTATTCGTTAATAAGCTAGCTTGCGCAAACACTAAGAACCCAACGCCTCGGCATGCGGGCTTTTCTGCCGAATCGTCGGCGGCGGGACAGCGCCGTCTCACCTTTGCGTTGGGTTTTAGTATTGGCTGCCCCTGCACGGGACTCAGCGTAAACCTAGGCGGCCTTCGGCTGCATACCGGTGCGCTCCTTTACGCGGTCCAGTACGGCCTGCGCCAACTGATCGGGCCTGAATTTGGGCACGAATTGATCGGCCCCGACCTTGCGCACCATGGCGTTATTGAATACACCGCTCAACGAGGTATGCATCAATACATACAAATCCTTCAGCAAGGGGTCTTTCTTGATCTCGGCTGTTAAGGTATAGCCGTCCATCTCCGGCATTTCAATGTCGGTGATAACCATGGTTAAGCGGTCACTCACCGGCTGACCCTCGGCAGCCCATTTCTGCAGGATGTTCAACCCCTCGCGTCCATCGCGCGCGACCGTCGATGACACACCTATTTGATCCAGTGTACGGGTAACCTGATTGCGCGCTACGCTGGAATCATCCACCACCAGGATATGCTGGGCAGCCATTACCGCCGCCTCGCCGCTATTGCGGATCGACTCGGAGACATCCATGGAGGCATTGGTAACCTCGGCCAATACCTTCTCCACGTCGATAATCTCGACCAATTCATTGTCGACATTGGTTACCGCCGTGAGGTAGCTGCTGGAGCCGCTGCCGGTGGGCGGGGGCAGGATACTCTCCCAGTTCACATTGATAATGCGATCCACGGCGCTGACCAGAAAGCCCTGTATCGAGCTGTTGTACTCGGTGATGATGACAAAACAGCCGGCGATGTCGGCGATCGGCGGCCTACCGATGGCCTGGCCCAGGTCCATCACCGGGATAGTCTTGCCGCGCATGTGTGCGACACCGCGCACCACATGGTGCGACTTAGGAATATGCGTTAACGGGGGACACTGCATAACCTCTTGTATTTTAAATACATTGATGCCAAATCGCTGTTTGCTGCCGAGCCGAAACAGTAGCAATTCCAAGCGGTTATGTCCCACCAAGCGAGTGCGTTGATTCACCCCCTCCATTACGCCAGCCATAGTCTATCTCCTAGTGATCCGTATGTAGGCATTAACGGCCCAAGCCGCCGATCCTTTAGCAGAAACCCGGCATAGGACTTGCATTGCCTCTTATAACAATTTAACCAGCAATGGTATGCAGGCGGACACCATGTATTCCCGGTCCTATAGCAAAAACAGGCAGCGCCTCGCCTATCCACGCAAGTGGGGGGCATTATTGCGTTGGCTTACCGTATTGTTATCGGCGTGGCATGGCCCTGTGCAGGCCGACGAATACCAAAGCGTGGACTCCATCTACGCCGCCGCCCGCAACTTTATCAGCGAGCAGTTGCAGAACCTTCCCGCCTCGGCAGCCCGCCCCGTCCAGGTGCAGGTCGGCACGCTGGATCCGCGCCTGCGTTTGGCGGCCTGTGAAATCCCTTTGGAGGCCTTCTTGCCCGCCGGCGGTCAGAGCCAGGGCAACACCACAGTAGGTGTGCGCTGCCAAGGGGCCCGCCCCTGGCTACTGTATGTGCCGGTTGTTGTTAAGGCCTTTAGCGATGTGCTAGTGGCTACCCATGCCCTGGCGCGCGGTGCGCAAATCAGCGCCTCCGACCTGAAACCGGTCGCGCTTGACATGGCCAATCTGCCCGCCGATTATTTGTCCGACCCACAACAGGTGATCGGCAAGACCCTAAAACGGCCCCTCTCCAGCGGCGGCGTGTTCGGGGCCTCCCTGCTGGAGGCGCCGCGCATAGTGCGCCGTGATCAACAAGTCACCCTGTTGGCAGAAGATGCCGGCATCGAGGTGCGCATGGGCGGACAAGCACTCTCCGATGGCGAGCAGGGTCAGGTGATCCGGGTGCGTAACACCTTATCCAAGCTTGTAGTCGAGGGCATCGTCACGGCACCTGGCGTAGTCAAGGTACGCATGTAGGTTAAACCGCTATTAAAGTTATTGCTGGAGCCGCCGATAGTAGAGTCAGGACTAAACAGTAAAAAGGATAGGCACCGCCAGCCACCCATGGCCATACAGACCATAGCGGCACAGGCGGGCTATCCAGAGGGCGCCTCTAAAAATTCGATCAAGCCGATGATGGCAAGGCGGAAACGGGCGAAAAAGCGGTCGCTCACGTGCATCCATGCACTCCACGACATTCGGGCTTCCTGCCCAGCAGAGTTTACACGGAGTACATGACCATTCGGCAGGATAGCCGAATGGCACCGCCGTAAGGCGGCCCGTAGGGTGAGGTACATGGATGTACCTCATGAGCATTTTGAGCCCGTTTCCAACGCCGCTAGCGCGGCTTCAGCGGATTTTTAGAGGCGCCCTAAACAAGATTCATTGAGGAGTAGAGATTATGCCAGTCGAAATTAAAGGCTTGCCCGTTACGGTACTGAAAAACCCCAAAGAAGGGCCTCAGGTACAACAACCCGGGCGCAACCAACCCAGTGCGGCGCAAGAAGAGACCGCCAAACCCGCCAGCTCCGATACGGTAAGCCTAACGGATACCCCGGCACGCCTGCGCGAACTGCAACACAGCCTGGCCAGCCAGCCGGTGGTGGATAGCAAGCGGGTGGAGACCGTCAAGGCAGTGGTCGCCAATGGCAACTACCACGTGGACTCTGCACGGGTGGCCGACAAACTGGTGCGCTTCGAGCGCGAGCTGAGCGGCAAGTAAGCAGCCATTATGACCACCACACCCCAACCAGGCGCGAGCGGCGCAGCGATGGCCCTATTACTCAATGGCGAAATCGAAACCCTTACCGGCCTGCTCGACATATTGCAACGCGAATACAGCGCGCTGAAAACCAACGACCTGGCCGCTATCGAAGACGCGATTACCCACAAACAGCAGCAGCTTGCCCAGGTGCAAGCCTGTGAAAAGCGCCGCCATGCATTACTGCAAGCCGCGGGGTTCTCCTTAGACAAACAAGGCATGAGCAACTACCTGCGCAACGCGGCACATGCGCCCAGCGTCCAGCCTTGGCAGCTATTACTCAAATTATCCAGCCAATGCCAGAAGCAAAATCAAATTAATGGCGGCCTGGTGGACATCAGCCGCCGCCATGCCCAGCATGTGGTGGCGATTCTGCGCGGCCAAACACCTGAGCCCGATCTGTACGGACCGGCGGGGGAAACCCGCTCCGCCGGCACCACCCAGACCCTTGCCACAGCCTGAACGGAATACCCGGACCATGCCGCAGGGCGCCGTTTCCCTGAAAGAATCGGATTACCTCTCCCAAGTCGAGAAAATCACCGATCAGGCGCGCATCGTCACTATCCTGAAGCACCTCCAGCAAGACCGTACCCTGCTCACGGTCACCCTGCCCGGCGGGCAACAGGCCTACACCAGCGCCTTGCTCAGAATCAACGCGGAGCAGCATTACCTGCTGCTGGACGAACTCAACCCGTGCACCGGCCACGCCCAACTGCTCATCACCCAGCACGCCTCTATTCACGCCAGGCTAAAGGGCGTGGATGTCAACTTTACCTCGGCCTTGCAAGAAACCGGCGGCGAAGCCGGCATCGCCTTTTACCGCATGGCCCTGCCCAAGGCGTTAAATTATCACCAGCGCCGCGCCTACTACCGGGTGCAAGTCGGCGCCGGCCAAGTGGTCCCCGTGCTGGTCACGCGCCGGCAAGGCGAATCGCTCAAAGGCCATTTGTGGGATATCTCGGCGGGCGGCGCAGGCCTGCGCTTGAACTATGGCGAGGCATTACCGCGACCGCTCGAACAAGGCGAAATTTTTCCCGCCTGCCAGATACGACTCAGCACCGAACAAGAAGTGTCCAGCGAATTACAGATCTGCTTCTGGCAACAAGACGACCAAACCAAGGCACTGCGCATCGGCGGGCGCTTCCTGGCACTCAACAAACCCCAGGAAAAAACCGTCGAGCGTTTTGTCGCCGCCGTTGATAGGGAAATCAGAAAGCGCTTAAAGACCTGAGTTAGGGTGAGCGAGCGAAGCTCGCGAACGCCCAGCCATGGACGGCGGGGCCGGGGGTTGGAAAAAATTTGCGGTCTCGCCAGGGATGGCGAATATAAAGGTTACTACGACAAAGGGTCGGGGTGAGAGGGTGAGCCGCGAAGCGGCGAACGCCCAGCCATGGAGGGCGTGGCTGGGGCTAAGTTAGATAAACGAGGTCGCGCCACGACTGCATGGATGCAGGAGGTGGAGCAACGCAGGGAGCAGTTGCCGAAGAATGGCGTGGCTGGGGCCGATTAAATAAACTGAAGTCGCGCCACGGATGGCATAACTAAGGTATAAAAATAAAGTTGGTCGGGGTGAGAGGGTGAGTTGCAAAGCAACGAACGCCTGGCGCTGGGAGCGCCGGGCTGGGAATCCGACCACCCCAACAGGGATGTTGGTCGGGGTGAGAGGATTTGAACCTCCGGCCCCTAGCTCCCGAAGCTAGTGCTCTACCAAGCTGAGCTACACCCCGATAAACAGTAACGAGTAGCTAGTGGCGAGTAACTAGGAAAAACCACTGCCTTTCCCTCGCCACTAACTACTCGCTACTCGCCACTTATAACTAATAACTACGACTTACCGAAAACTCGGCCAGCGCCTGTAGCGCATCCCGGTAGGGAGAAGCAGGTAGCTGCGCAAGGGCCTGCAACGCCTTGCCCGCCTCCACCGAGGCCGATCGCGCAGTGTACGCGATGGCACCCGTGGATTCAATGGCGGCACTCACCGCGCCGATATTCTCCAACCCGCCGTCCTCAATGGCCTGCCTGACCAGTGCCGCCTGCTCCGCCGAACCCGTGCGCATGGCATGGATCAGCGGTAAGGTCGGTTTGCCCTCGGCCAGATCGTCACCAATATTCTTGCCCAATTCCTCGGCCTTGGCGCTGTAATCCAGGGCATCGTCGATGAGCTGGAATGCCGTACCCAGATGTATCCCGTAGCAAGACAGCGCCTCCTCCACAGCCTCCGGCTGCTCGGTAATCACCGCGCCCAGGCGCGCCGCCGCCTCGAACAATTTGGCGGTTTTATAGCGGATCACCTGTAAATAATTCTCTTCGGTGGCATCGGCATTATGGCAATTCAGCAGTTGCAGCACCTCGCCCTCGGCAATGGTATTGGTGGCGTGGGCCAATATCTCCATAACCCGCATCCTGCCGACCTCGACCATCATCTCGAAGGCGCGCGAGTAGAGAAAATCGCCCACCAGCACGCTGGCCTCGTTGCCCCAGATGGTATTGGCGGTTTCCTGGCCGCGGCGCAACACGGAGGCATCCACCACGTCATCGTGTAACAGCGTGGCGGTATGGATAAACTCAATAATGGCCGCCAGTGTGATATGCTGCGACCCGCTATAGCCCAGGGCCCGCGCGCTCAGCAGCACCAGCATGGGCCGTAGCCGCTTGCCGCCGCTCCTGACAATGTACTGCCCCAATTGATTGATAAGCACGACTTCGGAGCGCAAGCGCTGCTGAATCAGGCTATCGACCGCGCGCATGTCGTCGGAGACCAGGGATTGGATAGCCTGTAGATTCATTAGAATGGGTTTAGCGGCCAGGGAGGGTGTGCGCATGCTAGGGGCGGGGGCTACCCGGTGTCAAGCCAAGCGTGCCAAAACGGCACTTTGCGCGTTGACCTAATACGGTGATCAGGTTAAAATTACCAGTTCTGTAGTAAGACTCGTATTTAAATCGTTTTTTGGGCAGCCCGGCTGCCTAGCGTGGAGAATAACTATGTACGCGGTAATCGTCACCGGCGGCAAGCAATACCGGGTCAGCGCAGGCCAAACCCTCAAGGTCGAGAAGATCGTGGCCGAGGAAGGCGCTTCCATTAACTTCGACAAGGTGCTCCTGGTCGGCAATGACAACGACATCCAAGTCGGCACGCCGTTCGTGACGGGCAGCAAGGTCACCGCCGTGGTGAAATCGCACGGGCGCGGCAAAAAGGTGCATATCATCAAGTTCCGCCGCCGCAAGCATCACATGAAACAGATGGGACACCGCCAATCCTATACGGAATTGGAAATCACCGGCATCGCACAGGCTTAACGAGGTAATCAGCAATGGCACATAAAAAGGCAGGCGGCAGCACCCGAAATGGCCGCGAATCAGAATCGAAACGCCTGGGCGTAAAACGCTACGGCGGGCAAGCAGTGTTGGCCGGTAATATCCTGGTCCGGCAACGCGGCACCCAGTTTCACCCCGGCCTCAACGTCGGCTTGGGCAACGACCACACCTTATTTGCCAAGATCGACGGCAAGGTATTGTTTGAGGTAAAAGGCCCCAAGCAGCGCAAATACGTGAGCGTGGTTGTCGGTTAAACCCTACCCGCCTCTACATCCAGAAAAGCCCCGCAAGGGGCTTTTTTGTTACATGTCTTCCCCTATCAATCACATATCGCTCCTACTTGGCCTTCTTGGAGATGAGAGGCTAGTACATGAATCCATTAACTACGAAACATGTGCTGCGGATGCATAGGTTGGGTTAGCGGCTTTATCGCGTAACCCAACAAACCCGGTTTTCAACTTCTTCGGTTGTATTTATGGCCATAATGCAGGATTCTCGGGCCGGCAGCCAAGGCAATAAGTAATCGGCCTGCTGGCGAAGTCCGCTTATTGAGTGCCACGCAACACTGTTGCGGTAAACGCGCGGAAATCATCCAGATGTTTTTCCAGAATGGCGCGCATGATGGGTAGACTCAAGGCCTGGTAATTATGCACGGCCACGTTGCGGAACCCGACCATGGCGCGCATGCGCTGTCCGGTTTTTGCATCCAGCAGCCCAGCTTGTTCCAATAGCGTGAACGCCTCGCGGCTCTCTTGCGGCAAACCCAAGCGGCGCACGCGCACCACATGCATGGCAAGATCAATAGCGGCCTCGCAGGTGCGTTGCAGATTCAACACAATGGCATCTTGGCGCGTTAAATTGCTCTCCAATTCATGCTCGTGCCCACGGTATTCCTCCACGATACGCGCCAAGCAGCGTTCAATCATGGCGGCCTTGTTCAATATCACGTCATCTGCCATAGACGCTGCCTCGTTGTCGAATGTCTTGCAGTATGGCACGACGCTCTTCGTTTAAGCGCGCATAGGCGGAAAACGCCACGTCTTCAAACTCCGAGCATAACGATTCGGCGGCACAAAACACGCGCTCACCTTCCGCGATCACACGCGCGCGCAGCACGGTTGAGGCCGCGCGCAAGTCCACCAAATCCACGTTGCATCGCGCCAGGACGGCAAGCTGTTGTTCCAGTTCCCAACGCTTTAAGGGATCGAGAGGACGCGGTGTCAGCAGCGCTAAATCCAGATCGCTGTCCGCGCGCGCATGGATGCCGCCCCAGCTACCGAAGCGGTACAGCGCAAGCAACTCCGGTGCTTCCGCACGCACGTAAGCGACGAGGTCGTTAAGCAGTTTGGTTTGTTCAGGCTTCATATGAACTAGCGTTATTCATTTTCATGAAGTCAACAACCGCGCGCCATGCTGCTTACCCAGGCGTTTATCAAAGGTAAACAATTCACAGCCCGCGCCCCGGCTCTCGGCTAGAATCAAGCAGTCGGCAAAATTGGCGTTATTCTGCTGGAACCACTGCAAGGCTGTCATGAACGTTTCAGGGTGCTGCAATACAAAGGCGCTGTTGTTGCACAAGTGGGAGAGTATGCCGATAACCGCGTCCTTGTGCATCCGGTAGGCCGTTTCAAAGACCCACACGCATTCAACCTGAACGATCTGCGGGACAAAAATCTGTTTGGCAGCGCGCATCTTTTTGCGCGCCGCGGCCGTTTGAGCGCGCTGTTCCGCGTCATCGACCAGCACGCGCACCAGTACGTTGGTATCGACCGCGATCATCTCTGCGCGCGACGCCGTATCGCCTTGTCCATGTCCTCAAGACTGACGCTTTTGTCCGCCTTATACAGACCGAAGGCGGCCTCGATATTTTTTTCCTTGCGCATCATAATTATGCGGTCGCCTTCCAGCCTGAACTCCACTGCGTCACCCTGATGCAGCGACAATTGCTTGCGCATTTTGGCGGGCAGCGTTACCTGCCCCTTGCCGGTGAGCCGTGATGAATACATAGTTTTTCCTATAGAGTAATACCTTTGTAAAATTGTATTACATAGAAGTAAAATGTTCAACATTTTTTATAATGTTGAACCTGTGACACAGCCATCCGGCCTTCAAGTTTTCAGCCAAAAAGTTACCGGGCCATCGTTAGTGAGCATTACCTGCATATCCGCACCGAACCTGCCGCTTTCAACCTTGCCGTATTGCGCACTTGCCTGTTGCAATAGGTAATTAAATAATTGCTCACCGTGTCCAGGTTCGGCGGCGGGCGTAAAGCTGGGGCGCATGCCCTTGCGCGTATCGGCGGCCAGGGTGAATTGCGGCACTAGCAATAATTCACCTTTGATATCTTGCAAATTCAAGTTCATTTTACCGGCGCTATCGGCAAATACGCGATAACCTAGCAGACGCTGCACCAGGCGATCCGCCTGCGTCTCGCTATCGCCGCGCTCCACGCCAATAAATACTAGTAACCCAGTGCCGATGCGCGCGATGATTTCATCGCTCACAGCCACTTGCACCTGCTTGACGCGCTGTAGCAGGGCGATCATTATTTCGACTTGCCCTGTTGGCAGACCATGCCGTTACGCACCGGAATGCTTGACGGGAACTTGCTTGGCCATGTTCATGGTAGCTTGGATTAGGGCATCAATAATACCTTCTTCGCTCGCCGCGTGGCCTGCGTTAGCGATGATCTTGAACTCCGCCTGCGGCCAAACTTGATGCAACTCCCAGGCGCTCTCCAAGGGGCAGACCATGTCGTAGCGCCCATGCACGATAACACCGGGGATATCCGCCAGGCGCTGGCTATCGCGCAAAATCTGATTGGGCTCAAGAAAACTGTTGTGCATGAAATAATGGCATTCGATGCGCGCCAGACTCAGCGCCGTGGACGGACTACTGAAGTGCTCCACCACCGGGCCTTGCTCCTGTAACGTTAAGGTACGCCCTTCCCAGGTTGACCAGGCCTTGGCGGCGGCCATACGCAGTACTTCGTCCTTGCCAGTGAGTATCCGGTAATAGGCCGGCACTAAATTATCGCGCTCATGCTCGGGGATGGGGCGCAGGAAATCCTGCCAGTAATCCGGGTAGATGCGATTAGCCCCCTCTTGATAAAACCAGTCAATCTCGCGCGGGCGGCACAGAAAAATACCGCGTAAAATTAATCCCAGCACCCGCTCGGGGTGCGTCTCGGCATAGACCAAGCTTAAGGTGGACCCCCATGAACCGCCAAATAACACCCAGCGTTCGATGCCCAAATAATTGCGGATGTCCTCCATGTCCGCGACTAATGCCTGGGTAGTATTGCCCTCCAGCTCGGCGTGCGGCGTGGAGTGCCCGCAGCCGCGCTGATCGAACAATATAATCCGGTAACTGCTTGGATCAAAAAAGCGCCGGTGAAAAGGCTGACAACCCGCGCCCGGCCCGCCGTGCACGAACAGCACCGGCAGACCTTTTGGATTGCCGCACTCCTCCACATACAAGCGATGCGGATTGGCGACCACCAGGCTGTGCCTGACGTATGGTTTGATGTCGGGATAAAGAGTAAACACGATGATCTTGAGTTTCTGTGGTAACTTGCCTTACTTTACTTTTTACTATAAAGTAAAGCATCCGTAACGGCAAGCATGGTTAATACATATGTCTTATTTAAAACTTTCATCAAAAAATCAAATTGTACTCCCAAAGGAAGCGCGCGCGGCAATGCATGTTAAAGCAGGCGACCAATTGGTGGTGGTAGTGAAGGGTAATATTACTCTGCTGATGCCCAAGCCGAAAAGCTACGCAGCAGCGCTGGCGGGCAGCGGCAAGGGAATCTACCCAAAAAATTACCTCAAGAATGAACGCCGCGTTTGGTAACACCCGCCAAATTGGAGAGTTTTCTCCGCAAACATCAGGCCATCGGGTTAGACTCGAACATCCTGATTTATTTTATTGAAGCCCATACGGGTTATCACTATCTCTGTGAAAAAATATTCGCATCAATAGAAACCGGCCGTAATCGCGGTGTCTGCTCTACGCTTTCTCTGCTTGAGATACTAGTACCGCCCTACCGGGACACTAACGATGAGTTAGTGAATCTTTTTTACGGCCTTTTAACGACCTACCCCAACATCAACTGGGTCGAAATGTCGCTCGCGATCGCCGATCTCGGCGCTCAGTTACGAGCTAAATATAAACTAAAAACTCCCGATGCAATTCTCCTCGCGACGGCGCTGCATTCCGGCGCAACAGGCTTCATTGCTAATGACGCGCAATTAAAGAGCGTCACGGAACTGGAAGTGCTGATGTTAGGATAGGAATAGCGGATTTGTTCAAAATCCTCCGGCAAGCACATACCTATAGCAACACCACTCCGCAGCCTATACTTTTTGGTATACGTCGCTACCCAGCCCCTTAAATTCCTCTGCCTTTTCCTCCATGCCTTTTTCAAGCGCGCGCTCGGCATCGGCGATGCCTTGTTGCAGCGCATAATCGCGCACGTCTTGGGTGATTTTCATGGAGCAGAAATGCGGGCCGCACATGGAGCAGAAATGCGCCACCTTGGCCGAGTCTTTCGGCAGGGTTTCATCGTGGTAAGCGCGCGCGCGGTCCGGGTCGAGCCCCAGATTAAATTGATCTTCCCAGCGAAATTCAAAGCGCGCCTTGGAGAGCGCATTATCGCGGATCTGCGCGCCGGGATGGCCCTTGGCCAAGTCCGCCGCGTGGGCGGCGATCTTGTAGGCGATGATGCCCTCTTTCACATCATCTTTATTAGGCAGTCCCAGGTGTTCTTTCGGCGTGACGTAACACAGCATGGCGGTGCCGAACCAGCCGATCATTGCCGCGCCAATGGCGGAGGTGATGTGATCATAGCCCGGCGCGATGTCGGTGGTCAGCGGCCCGAGCGTGTAAAACGGCGCCTCGTCGCACTCTTGAAGCTGCTTTTCCATATTGATCTTGATCAGGTGCATGGGCACATGGCCCGGCCCTTCGATCATGGTCTGCACATCGTGTTTCCAGGCGATCTTGGTGAGTTCGCCCAGCGTTTCCAATTCACCGAATTGCGCGGCATCGTTGGCATCGGCGATGGAACCGGGGCGCAGACCATCGCCCAATGAAAACGAAACATCGTAGGCCTTCATGATCTCGCAAATATCCTCGAAATGCGTATAGAGGAAATTTTCTTTGTGATGGGCCAGGCACCACTTGGCCAGGATGGAGCCGCCGCGCGAGACGATGCCGGTAACGCGCTTAGCGGTGAGTGGCACATAGCGCAATAACACACCGGCATGGATGGTGAAGTAGTCCACACCCTGCTCGGCCTGCTCGATCAGCGTGTCGCGGAAGATTTCCCAGGTGAGGTCTTCGGCCTTGCCGTCAACCTTTTCTAAGGCCTGGTAAATCGGCACGGTGCCGATCGGCACCGGGCTGTTGCGGATGATCCACTCGCGCGTCTCGTGGATATTCTTGCCGGTGGAGAGGTCCATGATGGTATCGGAGCCCCAGCGGATACCCCAGGTCATTTTCTCCACCTCTTCCTCTATCGAGGACGAGAGGGCGGAATTCCCCAGATTGCCGTTGATCTTCACCAGGAAATTGCGCCCGATGATCATCGGTTCGAGTTCGGGGTGATTGATATTGGCGGGGATGATGGCGCGTCCGCGCGCCACCTCGCTGCGCACAAACTCGGGCGTAATCTGCGCCGGTATAGCAGCACCGAACGACTCGCCGGGGTGTTGCCCGCCGCCGGCTTGGAGTTGCGTCTGCTCCAGTCGCATATTTTCACGTAGCGCGATATATTCCATCTCGGGGGTAATGATGCCGCGCTTGGCGTAGTGCATCTGGCTGACGTTCATGCCGGCCTTGGCCCGGCGCGGCTTACCGATGTGGGCAAAGCGCAGATGCGCGAGCTTGGGATCGTCCGCGCGCTCGCGCCCGTAAGCGGAACTGACCGCGCTCAGTAATTCCGTATCGCCACGCGCCTCAATCCAGGCGCTGCGCACATCGGGCAGGCCCTTACGCACATCAATCGTTACCGTGGGATCGGTATACGGACCCGAGGTGTCGTAGAGGTAGACCGGGAGATTGGTTTCCTTGCCGAAACTGGTCGGCGTGGGCGACAGGCTAACCTCGCGCATGGGCACGCGGATATCCGGGCGGCTGCCTTGCAGGTAGACCTTGCGGGAATTGGGAAAGGGTTGAACCGCCGCCGCATCGACGTGGGCGACCTGGCTCAAAAACTCATTGGGGGCTGCGCTCATAAAATCGTCCTTGCCCTAAGGCATTGTTATGGCGCAGAAAAGGCACAAAAGATTCTTAAATTCAGCTAGCCATGAGGCTGTAACGCGCAGCCCCTACGGCGGGGTTGCGCTAGCAAAATAAGGTCTCCGTGCTTGCTTCCCTACGCCGGGATTAACCGGATCAGGTTCGAAGGGTTATCTCAGCCCCGCCAATTTAGTGGGGCACCCCTAGCCGTTCTTGTCACCAACTTATATGATAGTGGATTAACTTGCAACCCGGCTCCCTGCGTGATGACCTTATTGCAAGCACGCTGAAGGGCATAATAGGCTAAGCCTTCAGCGCCAAATTGTTAACTAGGTAATGATGAGAATGAATATGGAACAAGCCCGCTTTAATATGATTGAACAACAAATTCGCACCTGGGACGTGCTCGATCCGGCGATTTTGAGCCTGCTGGGCCGGGTGCGCCGCGAGGATTTCGTGCCGCTTGCCTACCGCAAATTGGCCTTTGCCGACATCAACATCCCGCTCGGCCACGGCCAAGTGATGATGCAACCCAAGCTGGAGGCACGCCTGGTGCAGGCGCTTGAAATCAAGCCGGACGACCTTATCCT
>DATECT010000195.1:0-10398 GCA_035286765.1 Gammaproteobacteria bacterium | reverse complement strand
ATGGAGGTAGTGCCGCGAGAGGGCAGGAAGCCCGTAGCGGCCATCCATGCAGTCGTGCCTTTGCGTTCATGATGCACATCCGTGTGCATCACCCTGCGGGCCGCTTGCAGCGGTGCCGTTTGGCTTTCCTGCCAAACGGTCGCCGCCTTCAGCGGCTCACTAAACCGCTTATTTTAATGTCTGGCGCCGGTGAATACTACGAAAGATTCTGCATGAGTGAATTAAAGTGCTATTGATAGGCAGTCTGGTCGGCGAGCCCTGCGGCCAGGAACCCTGCACGGCGCAGGCGGCAGGCATCGCAGGTCCCGCAGGCCCGGCCCTGGTCATCGGCACTATAACATGAAGTGGTCTGGGTAAAGTCAACGCCGCAGCGGATTCCTTCCAGGACAATGTCGGCCTTGCTCATGCGGATCAATGGGGTGTGGCAGGTGAAGCGGCGGCCCTCGACTCCGGCCTTGGTGGCAAGCGTGGCCAAATTTTCAAAGGCCGTGATGAATTCAGGGCGACAATCGGGATAGCCGGAGTAGTCCACCGCGTTAACGCCGATGAAGATGTCCCAGGCTTGCAGCACCTCGGCCCAGGCCAGCGCCAAGGCCAGAAAGACCGTATTGCGCGCCGGCACATACGTTACCGGGATGCCGGGCTGCAAGGTCTGCGGCACTTCAATATGGACATCGGTGAGCGCCGAGCCGCCGATACTGCCGAGATCGAGCTTGATAATTTTATGCTCCACGGCGCCAAGCATGGCGGCGACGCGCGCGGCGGCCTGTAATTCAGAGCGGTGGCGTTGGCCGTAGTCAAAGCTCAAGGCGTGGCAGCTATAACCCTGCTCGCGCGCAAGGGCCAGGGTAGTGGCGGAATCGAGTCCGCCAGAGACGAGTACGACGGCTTTTGGTTTGGCTTGGGTCATGGCGGAAGTCGTTTTAAAAAGGTAATGGGTGACGGGTCAACGGTGATGGAGCCGTAATGGGTAATGAGTAAACGGTGATGAAAATGGTAAACCCCATCCCCCATTACTCATTACTCGCCACTTGCCACTCGCTACTCGCCACTATCTACCCGGCACATCGCCCCACAGATATTTGTGTAATTGTATTTGCAGCCGCACCGGTAGGTGGTCTTGGAGTATCCAGTCGGCGAGGTCGGTGGCGCTGAGTTGCTGGTAACTTGGCGAAAACAGCACTTCGCAGTATGCGGGCAAATTATATTCGCTCAGTTTGTCTTTCGCCCATAAATAGTCTGGCCGGTCGCAGAGCACAAATTTGATCTGATCGTGGGCGCGCAGATGTTTTATATTAGTGTAGCGATTCTTGTCTACCTCGCCGGAGCCGGGGGTTTTGAAATCGACAATTTTTATGACGCGCGCATCCACGCCGGATACATCAAGCGCGCCGCTGGTTTCCAGCGATACCTCGTAGCCGGCATCACATAATGCGCTAAGTAGCGGCAAGCAGGCCTTTTGCGCCAAGGGTTCGCCACCCGTGACGGTTATATAACGCGGCTGGTAGGCGGCGACTTGGCTGAGGATATCGGCCAGCGTGCGCTGCTCCCCGCCGTGAAAGGCGTAGGCGGTATCGCAATAGCCGCAGCGTAATGGGCAGCCGGTGAGACGGATGAATACGGTGGGCAACCCCACGCTACGCGTTTCGCCTTGTAGGGAATAGAAGATTTCAGTAATACGCAACGCTTGATCCGCTGCGGCAACTTGGGGGGCTACTGATGGCATGGAAGCATTTTACTACGTGGACTGGGTGATGGGTGATGGGTTTTACCGTTTTCATCACCGTTTACTCATTACCCATTACGGCTTTTTACCCTTTACTCATTACCGTTTACCCCTTACCCGCCTTTAATGCCCTTCTTTCTTCATCTTTTGCAGGCGGTTTTCGGCCAGCTTAGCGGCTGTGGAATCCGGGAAATTATTGCGCACATCGGTTAATGTCTTACGCGCCTCGTCCCACTCATTGAGTTCATAATGGATAAAGCCCAGCTTGAGTGTGGCCTCCGCGCGCCGGGGCGTGGCAGGGTAACGCTCCAGCAAGGTTTGAAATGATTGTTGCGCCTCTTTATAACTGCGCTTGACGTATTGCGCCTCGCCCATCCAATACTGGGCGTTGGGGGCATTCTCAGCATTGGGGTAGCGCGCCAAGAAATCACTAAAACCGGCGCTGGCCTTCTCGTAGCGGCCGGCCTTTAAGGCATCAAAGGCCTGCTGATAGGCGGCCTGCTCCCCACCCTCGGCACTTGCCGCGTCCGGCGTGTTGGCCGCTGCACTAGGCGGGGGATTATCAGCGGGTGGGGCCGTTGCGGTATTAAGCGAGGCGGCAGGCGCCGTCTCGCCGCTGGCAGCTAAGGCCGGCCCTGTATCAGCCGAGGCGGCGGGCGCTTGTACGGGGGATGTCGCTAGAGACGGTGGGGGGGCAGGCACATTGCCGGAGGCTTGCTCGATCTGGCGCAGGCGGCGGTCGAAATCCTTGGCTGCCTCACGCTGACCGTTTTGCAGTTCCTCAAGCTTGTGTGCTTGCACCTCCGCCTCGCCTTGCAGGCGCTGCATCTCCTGCTGCATGGCCTCCAAGCGGGAAATAGCCTCCGCTAAACCGCCATTCTCCCAAAGCCGTTCGAGACGTTCCAGCCGCTCACTATCGGACATATCGGAAAGTGGCCGGGGGGGTCTCGCCGCTGCTCTTGGGCGGGTACTGGGCGGGCTTTCGGCGGCGGGCTCTTGCGCAGTCTGACTATCTTGCGCATCAATGACCTCAGGCTCCGCATTGATGACCTCGGCGCCTTCGTTATTGGCCGCCCACGCCCCCAGCGAGCAGACTAGCAGCAAGCCCCCCAGCAACAGGGGGCTTAGATACCGACGGTTGTTAACCATGACGGGTTACAGCTGCCGATTTGACTAACGGCTGCTGTAAACGAACTCGACGCGGCGATTCTGGCTCCAGGAAGACTCTTCATGACCGGCATCCACGGGCTTTTCTTCGCCGTAGCTGACCACTTGAATCTGCTTGGCAGAGGCACCTTCCGCCATTAACAATTGGCGCACGGCATTGCCACGACGCTCGCCCAGGGCCAAGTTATACTCGCGCGAGCCGCGCTCGTCGGCATGACCTTCCAGCGTGACGAGTTCCTCGGGGTTATCGGCCAAGTGCTTGGCATGGGCAGACACGGTGGCGCGGTCTTCCTGTTTGACTTCGCTGCTGTCCAGATCGAAATAGACGATCTTCTTATAGAGCGGGCTGGACGGGTCATTCAAGGCATCGCCGCTCGTTCCACCCTGCTGGGCACCGCTGGTGCCTGCGCCATCGGCTGCGCCATCGCGGCTCTCGACCGCTGCACCGTCTTTAGGTGTGGTACTCGCGCAGCCGAATAATAAGGCGGCAGATAGGGCAACAAGCAGTAAACGGGCAAACAATTTCATAAACAAACTCCTATTTTGACTAGTTACGGTTTGGGTTACGGTTGAGTGGGTTGAACTTCTAAGGGCCGTCCGAAGGGCGACCATACAGCTTCCCGCACATCGCCTTCCTGCAACACCAGGCGCTGATGAACACGGCCATCTACCGACACCGCCGCCAACTCGCCGTGGACATTGTCGTTGGTGGCGTAGATAATCATGCTGCCGTTGGGGGAGAAGCTGGGTGATTCATCGAGTGTTCTAGTGGTAAGTATACTCATGGTATTAGTTTTGAGATCGAGCACGGCGATACGATAGCTGTTGCCTTGACCCTGCACCATCGCCAGCTTTTCGCCATTCGGCGAAAACACCCCGCGTGCGTTGTACTCCCCTTCAAAGGTGACTCGTTGCGCATTGCCGCCATTGGCCGGCATTTTATAGAGTTGCGGACGCCCGCCCCGGTCAGAGGTGAACACCAGGGTTCCGCCATCGGGCGACCAAGTCGGCTCGGTATCGATGGCAGGATTGCTGGTCAGACGCAACAATGCCTTGCTGGCCAAGTTTAACACATAGATTTCCGGATTGCCGTCTTTAGAGAGCGTGAGCGCCAGCCGTCTGCCGTCCGGCGACCAGGCCGGGGCGCCGTTGAGGCCGGGGTAGGAGGCGATCAGTTCGCGGCGGCCACTGGCAATATCTTGTATGAAGATCTGCGCCCGGCGATTTTCAAAAGAAACATAACTGAGCCGGGTGCCGTCCGGCGACCAGGCCGGCGATAGCACCGGCTGCTTGGAGGTCATGATGGTCTGCGGGTTATAACCGTCGGCATCGGCGACTTGTAGCGCATAGGTGCGGACCTTATTCACCACCGGCGAGGCGGTTACATAGGCAATGCGGGTGGCGAACGCGCCGCGCTCACCGGTTAGCTTCTCATAGATGATATCGCTGATTTGATGGGCCACGTTGCGCAGTTCGGCCACACCGCTGGTGAACCTGAAGCCGGTGAGTTGCGCGGCGCGGAACACGTCAAACAGCTGAAACTGGATGGCATACTGACCCGGCCCGGTTACCGCTACCTTACCGATCACCAGATCGTCAACGCCCAAGGCGCGCCAGTCGGCAAAATTAATCTGGGCCTTTTCATGCGGGCGCGCCAGCAGATCTTTCTCCGGCAGGGGGGCGAAGCGGCCACTGCGCCTGAGATCCGCTGCAACGATGGCGGAGATGTCCTCGGGCAGGGCGCCGCCCTCGACGCCAAACGGCACGATGGCGATGGGCAGGGCCGCCTCCACGCCCTCGGTGATTTCAATTGTGAGGGCGGCGCGAGCCAACCCCATGGGCAGCAGCAACACCAGCAGACCTAATAACAGTAATCGCCTGAACACAGTAACCTCCAGTCCCTTATGAGGGTTTAAATACAAAGTTTATCTCCCCATTAAGATAATCCAATACCCCCGGATCCGGCGGCAAGGGCAGCGGCGAGGCCCGGTAGACGGCACTCTCCACCGAACGGTCGAAGACCGCATCGCCACTGCTCACGATGACCTTGGCCTCGGTTACCTGCCCGCCGGGGATCAGGCGCACGCTCACGGTGCAGGACATGCCTGGCCGCGCACTGGGCGGACGCAGCCAATTGCGCGTGACCTTTTGCTTGATGAGGGCAGTATACTGGGCGAGGAGATCTTTAACCTCTTGTTCGCGCGCCGCCGCTGTTGCGGCCTGTTCCTCTGCCTCTAGCTGCTTCTTCAGCAGATCTTCCTCGGCGCGGCGCTGCTTGGCCTCTTCGTCAGCCTTTTTCTTCTTTTCCTCGTCAATTTTACGTTTTGTTTCGGCTTCCGCCAAGCGCTGTTCTTCTTTTTGTTTCTGCTCCTCTATGCGCTTTTCTTCGGCGATTTGCTTTTGCTTGATGTCCGCCAGGCGCTGTTCTTCTTGTTGGCGTTTTTGCTCCATCACGACTTGGTCCTGCTTGAGTTTCTCCAGACGCGCCGACTCTTCCTGTTGTTGTTTGGCGGCCTCCTCAGTGGCTTTTTTACGCTGCTCTTCCAAGACCGTTAAGCGCTTTTCTTCGTCTTCACGGTTCTTTTGCGCCTGTTTGGCCTGGTCTTCCAGTTTTTTCTGGCGCTCCACTTCCTGCTGCTTCTTACGCTCTTCTTCCTGTTTTTTGCGCCGCATCTCGGCCTGAATCTTGGTTTCGTCCACTACGCTGGCCTGCACGGGATTGACATTGCCGGCGGGTTGCGGTGTCACCTTGGGCGTCCAGTCCAGCCCCACCACCAGCAAGCCAATCAGCACCGCGTGCACCAATACCGCATACACAATGGGGCGTACTTTATCGCCGGATAATTTGTTCCGCGTTGCGCTGCTCATTGGGGAGTAGTTTGGGTGGGCGTCTCGGTGATCAAGCCTACACTCGGCGCGCCAGCCCCCTGCAACAAGGACATGACCGCCACCACCTGGCCGTAATTCGCGTCTTTATCACCGCGCACCAGCACCTGCGTGGTCGGTTGATTGCGCAATACCGCAGCCACCCGCGCCTGCAGGGTTTCCGCATCGATGCTTTGGTCGTGGTTCTCCCCCACGCTGAGAAAATAGGCCCCGTTCACATTGACCGTGACAATCAAGGGCTCCTTTTGCTCGGGCGGGATCGGCTCGGAGGCCGTTTGCGGCAGATCGACCTTGACGCCCTGCGCCAGCAGCGGGGCGGTGATCATGAAAATGACCAGCAGCACCAGCATCACGTCGATGTACGGCACCACGTTCATCTCGGCCATAGGCAGTTTGCGATTACGTTGACGGGTAGCCATCGGGTTTAGATATGCGCCTGTCGTTGCAGGATGGTGGAAAATTCTTCCAGGAAGGCGTCGTAGCGATTGATCAGCCGCTCCACATTGCTGGCAAAGGCGTTGTAGGCAATCACCGCGGGGATGGCGGCGAACAGGCCCATCGCGGTGGCGATCAGCGCCTCGGCGATGCCGGGGGCGACCATGGCGAGCGTCGCCTGATGCACGTTACCGAGACCGCGGAAGGAATTCATGATGCCCCACACCGTGCCGAACAGGCCCACGTAAGGGCTGGTCGAACCGACCGTGGCTAGGAACGGCAGATTGATTTCCAGCGAATCGATCTCGCGCGACAGCGCCACGCGCATGCTGCGCTGCGCGCCCTCCACCACGGCCATCGGTTCGATCTCGGGCTGTTTGCGCAGGCGCGCGAATTCCTTAAAGCCCGCCTCGAAAATGGCCTCGATGCCTTGCGCGCGGTCGCGCCGCGCGATCTGCCCGTATAAGGCATTCAGGTCTTTGCCCGACCAGAACCGGCCTTCAAACTCGTCCGCCGCCTTGCGCGCCTGTTGTATACCGGCACGTTTGCGGAAGATCATGGTCCACGACACCATCGAGACGATGAATAACAATATCATTACCAACTGCACCAGCACGCTGGCATTGACTAATAAATGTAGGATCGATAAATCAGAGGTCACGCTAAATCTCCGCTGGGATCTGTGCCGCGATGGTGGCGGGTATGGGGCATGGACGCCAGCCTATGGCGTCGACACATGCAAGCTTAACCTGCCCGGCGCATAAGATGCTATTTCCCGGGTGGCTCACCACCTTTTGTTCAAAGGTCAGGCTGGCCTTGCCGCGCTCGATAATGCGCGATATAACATTTAATAACTGGTTAAAGCGCCCCGGCTTATGGAAATCCAGGGTCACACTGCGCACCACAAAAACAATATTCTCTCCGCTCAATAGCTTATCCTGCTCAAAACCGATGCTGCGCAGCCACTCGGTGCGGGCGCGCTCCATGAATTTGAGGTAATTGGCGTAGTAGATCACACCACCGCTGTCGGTATCTTCATAGTACACGCGCACCGGCCAAATAAACTCATTCAAGCAAGATATCCTCTGCTCCATTCAATACAGATAAGCCCTGGCACTGCTTGATTTGAACACGTGAAGGACAATAGACAGTGGATGATCCTTGCATAGCCTCTAAGGACGGCACCGAGACCGTAATATTGTATTTTCCCTAACCTTGAGTTACCAGTTAAATTTCCTTAATTTTAATGAATTTATTACTACTCCTAACAGGATGTTGAAAAAGCCCGTCCGTGGGCTTTTTCAACCACGCAAAGCAAAAAGAGTGTTTTTTGCTTTGCTTCATTTTTCAAACACCTACGGCGTGTTTGAAAAATGGTGGTGCATCCCTGCACCACACGCAGGCTGTTTTCAACAGCCTGCTAATCCGGCCCATTAAATAAATCCGCTATCACGCCCTCGCCCTGCGCTATGTCCGGTTTAGGGCATGACAGGCCGAAGTGCAAATAGGCGCTGCGCGTGGCCATCCTGCCACGCGGGGTGCGCATCATAAATCCTTGTTGAATCAGAAACGGTTCCAAGACATCTTCGATGGTGCCGCGCTCTTCGCCGATGGCAGCCGCCAAACTATCAATGCCCACAGGGCCGCCATCGAACTTCTGGATCATGGCGAGCAACAGCTTGCGGTCCATCATATCAAAGCCGCTGCTATCCACATCGAGCAAATCCAAGGCGCGATTGGCGACCTGATCGGTGATATGGCCATCCGCGCGCACCTGGGCAAAGTCGCGCACACGGCGCAGCAGGCGATTGGCGATGCGCGGCGTGCCGCGCGAGCGGCTTGCAATCTGCAATGTGCCCCGCTCATCAATCGCCACGCCGAGGATGCGCGCCGAGCGCTGCACGATCGAGCAGAGTTCGCGGGTCGAGTAAAATTCCAGGCGCTGCACGATACCGAAGCGGTCACGCAACGGCGAGGTGAGCAGGCCCGCGCGCGTGGTGGCGCCGACCAGGGTGAAGGGCGGCAGATCGAGCTTGATGGAGCGCGCCGCCGGGCCTTCGCCGATCATGATGTCCAGTTGGTAGTCTTCCAGTGCCGGGTAGAGCACCTCTTCCACCACCGGGCTCAAGCGGTGAATCTCGTCGACGAACAAGACGTCGTGCGGTTCCAGGTTGGTGAGCAATGCTGCCAGATCACCGGCGCGCTCCAGCACCGGGCCGGAGGTGGATTTGATATTCACGCCCAGTTCATTGGCGATAATATGCGCGAGCGTGGTCTTGCCCAACCCCGGCGGGCCGAAGATCAACACGTGGTCGAGCGCTTCTTTGCGCGCCCGCGCGGCATCGATAAAAATACTCATCTGCTCGCGCACCGCAGACTGGCCGACATAGTCGGCGAGCCGCACCGGGCGGATGGTGGCCTCTTGCACGTCATCCTCGCGCGCCTGGCTTTGCGGGGTAATTAAGCGGTCGCTTTCAATCATGATGAAACCTCAACTATGCAGAACCCCTTACGTAATCATTTCGCTAAAAACACGGGGCGTAGCGTGCGCTGTGCGCACGAGTCAAACTTGCTTTGCCCTTGCATGCGCACAGCGCATGCTACTTTTTTATCTGTAGCCTGTAGGGCCACATGCACAGTCAACCCCTTATTAAAGACTGCAAGGCCAAGCGGATAATCTGTTCGCTGGACAAACCGGCCGCATCCACCGCATGCACCATGCGGCTGGCCTCTTGGGGTTTGTATCCGAGCGTGACCAGGGCGCTGATGGCGTCGCCGACTTGGTTATTCGCCACCCCGGACTGCGCAATGCCGACTATATTAGCAGAACTCGCCGGTGCGGCGGGCTGCCAGTCGGCCAGCCGGTCGCGCATCTCGAGTATCAAACGCTCCGCAGTCTTCTTGCCGATGCCGGGCAGGCGCGTGAGCGTGGCTGCGTCATTGTGGTGTATGCACTGCACAAAACCGGCGGCTGATATGCCCGACAAGATGGCCAAGGCCAATTTGGCGCCGACGCCACTGACCTTGATCAGGCTGCGGAACAATGCGCGCTCTGACTCGCTGGCGAAACCATATAATAAGTGGGCATCTTCGCGCACCATGAGATGGGTGTGCAAGGTCACTTGCTCGCCGATAGCGGGCAGTTCATAAAAGGTGGTCATCGGTGCCTCGATCTCGTAGCCGATACCCTGCACCTCCACCAATAAATGCGGGGCTTGGCGTGCCAGTAAAATGCCGTGCAGGCGACCGATCATACAGGCCTCGCCAAAACGGCGCATTTTGCCTTTATACGGCGTTGCAGCTTGGCTCCGCGCCTCACATACTTTTGTGTATGCTCTGCTGGGCAGGAAGCCCGAATGTCGCGGACGCAGGGAGGCGTAAGAGCGACCGGTGCTCGCCTGCGCTGCGCCTTGTCTCGCGTACCCTTTAGGGTGAAAATCAAACTGCTTGTTTTGGCGAGGTCTGTCATCGCATTCTCCCCTTCCGCCAGACACTTACTGTGCCGATTTGCGCCATCACCTGCTGCGTATGGCTATGGCACAAGGCCACCGCCAGCGCATCGGCGGCATCGGCCTGGGGTGATGACGGCAGTTTAAGCAATACCTTGACCATATGCTGAATCTGTTCCTTGGTGGCATTACCCTTGCCGACAATCGTCTGCTTGATTTGCGCCGGGGTGTATTCGTGCAGTATCAGCGCCTGGGTGACACCGGCACAGATGGCCGCGCCGCGCGCCTGACCGAGCTTTAGCGCGGAATCGGCGTTACGGTGTAAAAATACCTGCTCCACGACCATCTCATCGGGCTGATAGGCAATCACCAGTTCAGTGATGCTGTCGAAAATGACCTTGAGACGTGCGGGCAAATTGAGCGCGGCCCCTTTGATGCGCACACAGCCGCTGGTAACGTAAGTGCTGGCGCCGCCCTTGACATCAATAATGCCATAGCCGGTGATGAGTGAGCCTGGGTCGATGCCGATAATGCGTTTCACAGAGGCGGGAAAAAGATACAAGATACAAGATACAAGTAGCCGCCCTTTTCTGGGCACTGTGGTTTTAGTTTTACTTGTATCTTGTATCTTGTATCTTGCATCTGTATTTATATTAAAGCCATGATCTCGTCGGAGATGTCGGCATTGGAATAGACATTTTGCACGTCGTCGAGATCTTCCAGCATATCCAATAG
>DATECT010000194.1:0-3976 GCA_035286765.1 Gammaproteobacteria bacterium | reverse complement strand
GCGGTTATGCGTAAGTTGTTGCACGCCATTCATGGCATGTTGGCGCATGATCAGGTGTTCGATAATAAACGGTTCTACGCGCTTGCCGCTTGAGACAGAAAACATGAAAATGTCGTTGACGCGGAACAGAGTATCTACATTATTATCAATAGCTACCCAAATCTTATTTATTTTTTCTTTGCGTCTTAGCGTCTTTGCGTTGGGTTCTAAATCCGCGTTGGGTTCTAAATATGTTTTGGCGGTTCATCCTACGCCGCGACGGGCGCCTCGCCGCAGGTGATGTCTACGAAGATCTGTTCCAGCGAGGCGCGTTCCGGGCTGAGTTCGTAGAGTCCCCAATCGTGCGTTACCGCTAATTTCACGATTTGTTCGGCGGGGCTTTGCTCGGGCAGGTGGCGTACCCGGATCAAGCCGTTCTCTAAGGCTTCGACGGCTTGGGCCCCGATTAAACTCTGCAAGGTTTCCGGCGCCGGCGGGTGGCGCAGGCCGAGCAGCAGGCTGGAGGTTTGCATGCGCTGCATCAGTCCTGCGGTGCTGTCGGCGGCGACCAATTGCCCTTGGTGAATGATCTGCACGCGGTCACAGGTGGCTTGTACCTCGGGCAGGATGTGAGTAGAGAGAATAATGCTGTGCGCCTGTTTCAGGTCGCGGATCAAGTCACGTATCTCGCGGATCTGGATAGGGTCGAGGCCGACGGTGGGTTCGTCGAGGATCACCACGGCCGGGGAGTGAATGATGGCCTGCGCGATGCCTACGCGTTGTTGATAGCCCTTGGAGAGGTTGCCGATCAGGCGCCGACCCACGCCGCTCAGGCCGCAGCGTTGTTTGGCGGTGTCCAAGGCGCTGCGCAGGGCGGCGCCGTGGAGCATGTGGAGCGTGCCGCAGTAACGCAAATATTCGTCCACGGTCAGTTCGCGGTATAGCGGCGGCTGTTCGGGCAGGAAGCCGAGGCCAGCCTTGGCGGGGCGGGGCTGGTCTAGTATATCCACGCCATTGATCCACACCCGGCCCGCGCTGGGCGCGAGGTTGCCGCTGATGATCTGCATGATGGTGGATTTACCGGCGCCGTTGGGGCCGAGGAACCCCAGCACTTCGCCGCGGCGCACCTCAAAACTGACGTCGCGCACGGCGCACAGGGGGCCATAATAACGCCATAAGTGTTCGACGCGAATAAGGGTGTCGCTCGTGATCATAGCAATAGCATTATCCTGGGCATCTCTAAAAATGCGTCTTTTGTCTTTATGCGGCGTTGGAATGCTGCTCGAAATGCTCATGTACTGCCATGTACACTGCGCTTTCTCGTAGCATTCCGCCTTGCCTAAAGCCAAAATCCACTATTTTTAGAGGTACCCTCCTGTTAGTGCGTTACCTTGCCACGCAGCTCCTTACTGGCCTGGGCGGCCCAGGCCAGGGCCTCTAGATAGGCGTGGGTAATCTTGTCGTGTTCCAAACCGATGCAGTCGAGTCCGTCCCATTCGCCGCGTTCATACTTAATTACACAATCCAGAATTTTACCCAACATGCCTGCGCGGTCAAGCAGGGCGTGGGCGATCTCGTCCGACATGGGCAGTGACTTTAACACTTCTTCCATGGAGTTATCCATGAGGGCATCCAGCACGGAGAACAGGCCCACGGTAAAGAAGCTTTCCTTATTATCTTGTTGCAGCGCCGTAGCGAGTGTTTCGCTCATCTTGGCGCGTACCAGCGCGGTTTGCATTAATTCATGCGGTTTATTATCGATGCTGGAGAGCAGTATTAAACTGGCCCAGGTTTTCAGCCACTTATTGCCGAGGATGACCAAGGCCTGGCGTATCGATTCCACCTTGCGCGGCAGTTTGTAGAAGGCGGAATTAATGCAGCGCAGCAATTTATAACTCATCGCCACGTCCTGGCTGACCAGTAGCTCCAGTTCATGCACTTCGGTATGAGGATCTTGCAGTTTTGCCAGTAGCTGCAAGGTGGCCAGGCGATTGGTCGGGATGCGCTGCCCTTGCACCACATTAGGCTGGCAAAAAAAATAGCCTTGGAAGTAATCGAAGCCTAGTTTTTTGCAGAATTCAAAGTCGCTTTGGGTTTCCACCTTCTCGGCCAATAGTTTTACCGGGTAGGTGCGTAAGATTGTCACATGCTCTTGCAGCTTGTCGCGTCCCAGGGCAAGCACATCGATTTTTATGATATCAGCGACATCCACCAGCGGGCGCAGATCCTCATGGTATACAAAGTCATCGAGCGCGATGATGTAGCCTTGCGCAGCGAGGGCGCGCACCGCTTCGATGAGCTGTTCATCCACCTTAATATCTTCGAGGATCTCCAGGGCGATACGGGTTTGGGGGAGGGGTAGGAAGTAATTGCCCAGCACGAAGCTGCGCGTGAGATTAATAAAGGCGAGTTTTTCACCGACAATATTATCCAGGCCGATCTCCATGAAGGTGTTGAGGATCACCTGCGAGGTAGCCTGATCTGCATCTTTGAATTCCGCACGGTTAGTCTTGCTGGTACGGAACAGCAGCTCGTAGGCGAATACCTCGAGGTTTTGATTGTAGATCGGTTGTCGGCCAACGAATACGTCAAGCATAGCAATATAGTTTCAGATCAAAGACCACACGTTACAAGAAAAAAGCGCCGATGGGTAGCGGGCCAGGGCGAATAGCCGCCTATGAGGTCATGGGTTAGCGAGGCGCAACGGCGCTGCCTGGCCTGTCTTGCGGTAATGCAAATAATCGGCCAGGATTACGGCATGGTCGAATACCAGCGGCTTGGTGAGGTTGCGCGCATCGATCACGGCGCTGGCCTGGGCGTCGTCCGCGGCCCGCGGCTCGCCCTGCGCCGTGGCGATATAGACGGCGCTCACGGTATGGCCGCGCGCATCGCGCCGCGGGTTGGAGTAGCAGCCGAGTAGTGCCCGCAGTTGCACCTCCAGGCCGGTTTCCTCGCGCGCCTCGCGCAGGGCGGCCTGTTCCAGGCGTTCTCCCACATCGACAAAGCCGCCCGGCAGCGCCCAACCCAGGGGCGGAAAGCGCCGCTCGATGAGCACGATCGAGTAGTCACCATGCGCCGGCAGTTCGATGATGATATCGACCGTCAGGCGGGGCGTGGCAGGCATGGGCACGGGCGAGGCTTGCCGCTACACCAGAAATAGGGCGGCCAGGCCCAGGAAGGCCATGAAGCCGATGACATCGGTGAAGGTAGTCAGGATCACCCCGCCGGCCAGCGCCGGATCGACACCGAGTCTGCGCAACAGCAGCGGAATGGTCACTCCCATTAACGCGGCGTTACTGAGATTGATAATAATGGCCGCCGCAATGACGATACCGAGTTGATAATTGTCAAACCAGATACTGGTGACGGCAGACACCACCAGCCCCCACATCAGGCCGTTCAGCACCCCGACAGAGAGCTCCTTGGCGAGCAGTTGGCGCGCGTTGGCGCCGGCAATCTGGCCCAGCGCCATGCCGCGGATGACCAGCGTGAGGGTCTGCGTGCCGGCGATGCCGCCCATGCTGGCGACGATGGACATGAGTACCGCAAGGGTGGTTAATTTTTGGATGGTCGCGTCGAACAGGCCGATCACCCAGGAGGCCAGAAAAGCCGTTAACAAATTAACGCCGAGCCAGATGGCGCGGCGCCGGGTGCTGGTGATGACCGGGGCGAACATATCTTCCTCTTCCTTGAGCCCTGCCATGCTCAATAGCGAGTGTTCGGCCTCATCGCGGATGACATCGACCACGTCGTCAATGGTAATGCGCCCTAATAACCGCCCCTCATCATTGATGACCGGGGCTGAAATGAGATTGCGGTATTCAAACATCGCGGCGACATCGGTGTCGGGCAGCAGCGCGAGTATCGCTTCATAATCATGGGTCATGAGCTCACCCATGGTCATGGCGGGGTCATGGGTGAGCAGATCGCCGAGCGCCACCGTGCCCTGGTATTTATCATCGCGGCTCACCACAAATAGGCTGTCGGTCATCGGCGG
>DATECT010000193.1:0-4353 GCA_035286765.1 Gammaproteobacteria bacterium | reverse complement strand
CGGCGCGGGCGCCTACGAGCATCACATCCCGGCGGCGGTGTGGGAACTCACCACGCGCGGCGAATTTTACAGCGCCTATACGCCGTACCAGGCTGAGGCCAGCCAAGGCACGCTGCAATTGCTCTACGAATTTCAGACCATGATGGCCAGCCTCACCGGCATGGATGTCTCCAACGCCTCCCTGTATGACGGCGCCTCGGCGCTGGCGGAAGCCGTGCTCATGGCGGTGCGCGCCAATCGCAAAACCGACTCCAAGCGTATTCTGATGCCCGCCACGGTGCACCCCATTTATCGCCGGGTGGTGCAAAGCATCGTTAAACATCAAGGCATCGAGCTGGTGGAGATTCCCTACTGCACCGAGGGCGGTCACACCGTTCCCGAGGCGCTCGCGCACTTCAAGTCCGGCGAGTTTACCGCCTTGGTCATTCCGCAACCGAACTTCTTCGGCATACTGGAAGAGGTGGACCTGCTCACCGATTGGGCGCATGACAGCGGCGCGCTGGTGATCGGTGTGGTCAATCCGCTGGCGCTGGCCTTGCTCGCGCCGCCCGGTGAATGGGGCAAGCACGGCGCCGACATCGTATGCGGCGAGGGCCAGCCCCTGGGCGTGCCGCTGTCGTCCGGCGGCCCGTATTTCGGCTTCATGTGCTGCAAGCAAGAACATGTGCGGCAAATGCCCGGGCGTATCGTCGGGCGCACCGTTGATGTGGACGGCAAGCCAGGCTTTGCACTAACACTACAGGCACGCGAGCAGCACATTCGCCGCTCCAAGGCCACGTCCAATATCTGCACCAATCAAGGTCTGTTGGTAACCGCGGCAACCATCCATATGGCGCTGTTGGGACCCGATGGCCTGGAGCGCGTGGCTGCGCACTCGCACGCCAATACCTTACTGTTGTTGGATAAGCTTGCTAACATACCAGGTGTCGAGCGTGTGTTTAACCGTCCGTTGTTCCACGAGGCGGTGATTAAAGTCGATGCCGATGTTGCCGCCGTCTTGCGCGGCATGCAGGTGCAAGACATCCTCGCGGGCCTAGACCTTGGCAGCTACTACCCTGAACTGGAAAACACTATTCTAATTTGCGCGACTGAAACAAAGACGGTGCAAGATATAGAGCAATATGCGATGCATATGCAGCGTATCTTGAGCAAGAATAAATTAACTGCGCAATACGCATAACAGGATCGGCATTAATAACGTATAACGAGTGAAAGGAGATGAGAAATGGCACAGATCACGCTGAAAGGAAACCCGATTCATACCATTGGCGACCTACCCAAGGCGGACAGCCAAGCACCCGATTTTAAACTCACTGACGGTAACCTGGGCGACGTTACTCTGGCAAACTTCAAGGGTAAAAAGAAGCTGCTGAATATCGTGCCGAGCCTGGATACGCCGGTGTGCGCGCTCTCCACGCGCAAGCTGAATGAGTATGCCAAGACCAGCAATAACGCGGTGCTGATCATCTCCGCCGATCTGCCCTTCGCGCAATCGCGCTTTTGCACCGGCGAAGGCATTAAAAACGTCGTGCCGCTGTCCATGATGCGCGACCGGAATTTCGCCAAGGACTACGGCGTATTAATCACCGACGGCCCACTGGCCGGCATCACGGCACGCGCCGTGGTAGTGCTCGATGAAAACGACAAAGTGGTGTATACCCAACTGGTGCCGGAAATCGCCGACGAGCCTGACTATGACAAGGCCTTGGCGGCGATGAAGTGAACTGGTTAAAAGTTTAGAGTTGATGATATGCGAGGCGAAAGATTAGGATGTTAATTTTCGAACACTCCCAGCCCAACCGGCGCAATCCCGCGCAGGCGCCTGTCAATAAGATCGAGGTGCAGGACATACCGGATAATTTTCGGCGCAGGCGGCGTCCGCTGTTGCCGGAGGTCTCCGAGATGCAGGTGGTGCGGCATTACACGCGCCTGTCACAGAAAAACTTCTCGATCGACACGCAGTTTTATCCGCTCGGCTCCTGCACCATGAAATACAATCCGCGTGGCTGCAACAAGCTGGCCATGCTGCCGGGGTTCCTAGGCAGGCATCCGCATAGCCCGGAGTCGCTCGGCCAGGGTTTCTTGAGCTGCATGCACGAATTGCAGGAGATACTGAAAGACGTCACCGGCATGAAGGCGGTGTCGTTAACGCCGATGGCCGGTGCGCAGGGCGAATTTGCCGGCGTGGCGATGATCCGCGCCTACCACGAATCGCGCAATGATACGGCGCGCATCGAGATATTGGTGCCGGATGCCGCGCATGGCACCAATCCTGCAACGGCAGCCATGTGCGGTTATTCGGTGAGGGAGATTCCCACCGATGCCAACGGCGATATCGATATTGAGCAATTGCGCGCGGCGGTCGGGCCGCAGACTGCCGGGCTGATGCTGACTAACCCCTCCACGCTGGGGGTGTTTGAGAGAACCATTCAGACGGTACAAAAGATCGTGCACGATGCCGGCGGGTTGTTGTATTACGACGGCGCTAATTTAAATGCCATTCTGGGCAAGGTGAAGCCGGGCGATATGGGCTTTGACGTGATCCACATGAATCTGCACAAGACCTTCTCCACGCCGCACGGCGGCGGCGGGCCGGGCGCGGGGCCGGTGGGTGCCAATGAAAAGCTGTTGCCCTTTCTGCCTATACCGATGGTTGCTAAGGATAAAGAAAGCGGCTATCGCTGGCTCACCGAGAAAGATTGCCCGCACTCGATCGGGCGGTTGTCCGCGCACATGGGCAATGCGGGCGTGCTGTTGCGCGCCTACGTCTACGCGCGCTTGCTGGGGCGTGAGGGCATGTGCCGCGTGGCCGAATTTGCCACCTTGAACGCCAATTATCTGATGGCGCAATTGACCAAGGCCGGTTTCCACGCCGCCTTTCCCGCGCGCCGCGCCACGCATGAATTTATTTTGACCTTGAAAAAATTCAAGGATGAAACCGGCGTCATCGCCATGGACGTGGCCAAGCGCCTGCTCGATTACGGCTATCATGCGCCGACTGTGTATTTCCCGCTGCTGGTGCCGGAGTGTTTGTTGGTGGAGCCGACCGAGACCGAGACCAAAGAGGAATTAGACGGTTTTGTCGAGGTAATGCACAAGATTTTCGATGAGGCGCACAGCGACCCTGCCCTGCTAAAAGGCGCGCCCTATACCACCCCGGTGCGGCGACTGGACGACGTAAAGGCGGCACGCGAACTAGATCTCACCTGGAAGGCGGTCAACCACTAATATGGCGCTATGTTATTCGCTGGCCGGTCTCAAAGCCGCGCTGCAGGGCGAGGCGATGTTTCGCCAAAAGGTCGTGCTATTTATCATCCTGGCGCCAATCGCTGCCTGGTTGGGTAAAACGCGTGTAGAAGTTGCAATGATGGTGGCCAGCCTGTTTATCGTTTTGATAGCCGAGCTTATTAATTCAGCGGTGGAGGCGGCGGTTGATCGGGCGGGTACCGAGCCTCATCCATTGGCCAAGCGCGCGAAAGACTTGGCCTCGGCGGCGGTGTTCCTATCGCTCATTAATGTACTCATGGTTTGGTTGCTCATACTCGTCGAAATAAAATTCGTGCGCGTGTAGTCATTTCCGAATATCGGATTAACAGTTTCTGGGGGTTTTTCATGTCAGCGCTGATCTGTGGTTCTCTGGCCTATGACACCATCATGGTGTTCCACGATAAATTTAAAAATCATATCCTGCCCGAACAAGTCCATATCCTGAATGTGTGCTTTTTGGTGCCCGATCTGCGCCGCGAATTCGGCGGCTGCGCGGGCAATATCGCTTACAACCTCAATATGCTGGGCGGCAAAGCGATCGCCATGGGCACAGTGGGCATTGACTTCGCGCCTTACGGCGAATGGCTGGACCGTTGCGGGATCAACCGCAAGCACATCAAGGCCATCGATCACGCCTATACTGCGCAGGCCTATATCACCACCGATATGGATGATAATCAGATCACCGCCTTTCACCCCGGCGCGATGAATTTCGCCCATCATAATAAGGTCGGTGATGTGCAGGGTGTAAGCGTCGGCATCGTTGCGCCGGACGGACGCCAAGGCATGGTCGAACACGCCGCCCAATTTGCCGAGGCGGGCATACCCTTTATCTTCGATCCCGGCCAAGGTCTGCCGATGTTCGATGGTGATGAATTGCTGCGCTTCATGGACCAGGCCACCTGGGCGGCGTTCAACGATTATGAATTTCAATTACTGCAACAACGCACCGGCAAGTCAGCCCAACAATTGGCCGAGACGGTGAAGGGCTTGATAGTAACGCACGGCGGCAAGGGTTCCAGTATTTACCACGGTAAACAATGTATCGACGTACCGGTAGCAAAGCCGGCGGCCTTGGCCGACCCA
>DATECT010000192.1:0-6869 GCA_035286765.1 Gammaproteobacteria bacterium | reverse complement strand
GTTTGCGTGAGCGCACCGCTCAACTACACATTCAAACTCAAAAACTCGCCGAGTTGCAGGCCAGCCGCCAAACACAACAAGCGGCCCTCGTCGCGCAGCGCCGGGCGCTCGCCGAACAGTTGCGCGCGGCCTATATGACAGGCCGGCAAGAATATCTGAAGCTGCTGCTCAATCAGCAAGACCCCGTCCTGCTCGGGCGCAGCATGGTCTACTATGATTACTTCAATCGCGCCCGCACCCGGCAAATCTCCCAGTTAAACGCGGGGCTTACGCAACTCGTCGGATTGGAACAGACGATCAACCGGCAGACCGCCGAATTGGTGCAACTGCGCGCGGCGGAACAGCAGGAAAAGCAGGCACTGGAGCAGAACCAGCAGCAGCGCAGACAAATACTGGTTAAACTCGACAATGAGATTCTCAATCAAAACCAAACCTTACAAAGCATGCTGGGAGACGCCCGGCAATTAGAACTGCTGTTGCCTAAATTGCAGCGGGCACTGGCAAATATAGGTGCAGAAGCGGGGAACCGAGTGCCCTTTGCGCAACTCAAAGGTAAGTTACCTTGGCCGTTGCGCGGGCCTATCCTTAGCCCTTATGGTAGCGCCCGCATGGCCGGGGCGATGCGCTGGCAAGGCGTGTTGATCGGCGCGCAGGAAGGCCAGGAAGTGCGCGCCATCTCCGCAGGCCGGGTCGCCTTTGCCGATTGGCTGCGCGGTTTCGGCCTGTTGGTAATTATCGATCACGGCGACGGCTATATGAGCCTGTACGGACATAATCAAAGCCTGTTTAAGCATACGGGCGACTGGGTGGAGGGCGGCGAGCCCATTGCGGGCGCAGGCAACACTGGCGGAAATAATACGGCGGGCTTATATTTTGAGATCCGCCACCAAGGCGAGCCGAATAACCCCGGCATTTGGTGCAAACAAGAAGGTTAACCCGCTAAGTTGCTAAGGAGAGGCGTGATTTGGAGTAGAATAGGGGTAACAAGTCGTACTATTAGGTGTGATGGCCATTTACAGGAGATAAGAGGCATACTCTTACACAGAGGAATTTTCCGTTTTTTGGGTCACACAGTAATCAATATTTAGCCGGGTCTTGTCCTTTGATGGAGCAACGCATGAATACCATTGTTCGTAATACCTTTATTTTATCGCTAGGCCTCGTACTCGGCCTGTTCTTGGCCATAGGCAATGGTGTGCTGGCACAGCGCGAAGAGGCAGCCGTGGCATCACCCCTGCCCCTGGAGGAACTGCACACCTTCACCGAGGTATTTGCCAAGATCAAGAGCGATTACGTCGAGCCGGTTTCCGATAAAACCCTGCTGGAATATGCCATCCGCGGCATGTTGTCGGGCCTCGACCCGCACTCTTCCTACCTCGACTCCGGCGCCTTTCAGGAGTTGCAGATCGGCACCAGCGGCGAATTCGGCGGGCTGGGCCTGGAAGTCGGCATGGAAAACGGACTCGTTAAAGTGATTTCCCCCATCGACGATACCCCGGCGAGCCGCGGCGGCGTGCAGGCCGGCGATTTAATTATTCGCCTCGATGACGTGCCATTGCAGGGCATGGAACTCAACGATGCCGTTAACATGATGCGCGGTAAGATAGGCACCGACATCACCCTCACGCTGCTCCGCAAGGGTGAGGAAAAGCCGCTTCAGATCACCTTAAAGCGTGACGTCATCAAGGTTAAAAGCGTCAAGAGCCAGACCTTGGAGCCCGGCTTTGGCTACGTGCGCATCTCGCAATTTCAGGCCCAAACCGGCGCCAATCTGGTAGAGGCCATTAGCAAACTCAAGCAAGATAGCGGCGGCAGCCTGAAAGGCCTGGTGCTCGACCTGCGCAACAATCCAGGCGGCGTATTAGGGGCTGCGGTGGCGGTGAGCGATGCCTTCCTCGATAAAGGCCTGATCGTCTATACCGAAGGCCGGGTAAGGGATTCCGAATTAAAATTCAACGCTACCCCGGAGGACGTGCTGAAGGGCGCGCCGCTGGTGGTGCTGGTCAATGCCGGCTCGGCCTCGGCCTCAGAGATCGTAGCGGGCGCGCTGCAAGATCAAAAGCGCGCCATCATCATGGGCGAGAAGACCTTTGGCAAGGGCTCGGTGCAAACCATCCTGCCCATGCAAAATGATTCCGCACTGAAGCTGACCACGGCGCGTTATTTTACACCGTCCGGGCGCTCCATTCAGGCGGAAGGCATCGTGCCGGATGTCTCTCTGGCCAACGTCAAGCTTGCCGCCAACGATCAGATCACCATTAATCCGCTCAAGGAAGCGGACCTGACGCGCCATCTCATTAACAACAAAGATAAGAGCAAAGACGGTAAGGATACGCGCGACATCCAGATCAAGATCGATATCAACAAAAACGACAAAAAAGACGAGGCCATCCCCACTGTTGTGCCCGGTGGCGCAAGCAGCACCACGCCGGTCAACGGCACGCCGGCTGATAAGGGCAAGGATGCCTCCAAGGAACCCTCGATTGATACGGATTACCAGCTGCACGAAGCGCTTAATCTGCTCAAGGGATTGACCATCATACTGGCGCGCGCGCAAGGGGCCTAAACGAGCCATCTTGCAGAATAATAACATCGATCAACAGCGAGGCCACATGAAGAAGATATTTGTTACCGCAGATGGGCGGGTCATGCGTGTGCTGTACATAATCGAGTGGATAGGGCTATCGCTCATTACCCTGGCCACCATTATTGCGGTGGGCCAGGAAGTGGCCGCCATGGTGGAGCGAGGGGCGGTACTGCTGCAGGACATCCTGCTGCTATTCATCTACCTGGAAATTTTTACCATGGTGGGCCTGTACCTCAGCAGCGGCAAACTGCCGGTGCGCTACCCACTTTATATTGCCATGGTCGCCATCGCGCGTTACATTACCATCGGCATGAAGGAGATGCAGGGCTGGAATTTAGTGGCCTTGGCCATGGCGATCCTAGTGCTCGCCTTGGCGGTATTGGCCATCCGTTACGGCCATCGGCACTTGGCCTATGATGAATAAACCTAAAAAAAGCAGTTGGCAGAACATATGATGTTGCTTCAATGCGGTGGGCTGCCCCGGTAGGTGCGACAAATTCGCACGTAACCTGCTTGCTGTTTGCGAATTTGTCGCACCTACCCGCCCTCATATTGTCATCCAGGACATGGGATGCAACAGTCTTTCATTTAAAGGATTAAATCATGACCAACGTACTCGTGCCTCTCGCTCAAGGCTGTGAAGAAATCGAGGCCGTCACCATCATCGATTTACTGCGTCGTGCCGGCATCAACGTAGTAGCAGCAGGCCTGGATGATCAACCCATCACCGCCTCACGCGGCACGCGCCTACTCCCTGATATGACCTTGGACGAAGCCCTACGGGAAGACTACGACATGGTGGTGCTGCCCGGCGGTCAACCCGGCACCGATAACCTTAACGGCGATGTGCGCATACACGCACTACTAAAAAAAATGGCCGGCAGCGGAAAATTCACCGCCGCCATCTGCGCCGCTCCCAAGGTGCTTGCCAGCGCCGGCCTGCTCAACGGCAAACTGGTCACCAGCTTCCCCGGCACGCTCACCAAGATGGGCTTAACAGAACAGGATCAGGCCGTGGTGAAAGACGGCAAAGTCATCACCTCGAAAGGCCCCGGCACGGCGATGGATTTTGCGCTGGAATTAATTGAAACGCTGATCGGCAAGGCCAAGCGCAAGCAAGTGGAGGAAGGGTTGCAGCGGACACCATCTAACCATTGATCACTCGCTAATTTAGCGGTTAGCTAACGCCGTTATTTTTTCTTTTGGTAAGCCTGTTAATCCCGTTCATCCGGGCGCGCGCCCAGTATAATAATCACGCCCAACCCGCCCAGTATCCAAGTCAATATAGGTGCGTTGCCGATCATGAACGGCGCGTAGCCGTCCAACCCTTTTATGAAGGCCGCGCTCAAAATAAGGGCGGCGCCCACAATGGCGGCGAAGCCGCGCCGGCTGGCGCGCTTGATGTCACGGCGAATGTTTTCCAGTTCCGTCGATTTCCATTCGATCTTCAGCCTCCCGTCACGCGCCTGTTGCAGCACCTCATGCAGCAGCAAAGGAATCTCCGGCAATTTCTCCGCCCAGCGCGGTACATTCTCGCGTAGCGACTTCAGCAGGGCGCTGGGGCCGAGCCGCTCGCTCATCCACTTCTCTAGGAAGGGTTTAAAGGTTGCCCATAAATCGAGATCGGGATAAAGCTGCCGGCCCAGTCCTTCGATGTTGAGCAGGGTCTTTTGCAACAGCACTAACTGCGGCTGCACCTCCATATTAAAGCGGCGAGCGGTTTGAAATAGCCGTAGCAACAAGTGTCCGAAGGAAATATCTTTCAGCGGGCGCTCGAAAATAGGCTCGCATACCGTGCGCATCGCCGATTCAAATTCGTCCACCCGCGTCTCGGCTGGCACCCAGCCGGCATCGACGTGCAACTGCGCCACGCGCCGGTAGTCGCGGTTGAAGAAGGCCAGAAAATTCTCCACCAGATAGCGCTGGTCACGCTCGCTCAAGGTACCCATGATGCCGAAATCGACCGCGATATATTGCCCTTCGCGGGAAACGAAAATGTTGCCGGGGTGCATATCGGCGTGGAAAAAACTGTGCTCGAAGACCTGGGTGAAAAAAATACTCACGCCGCGCTCGGCCAATTCTTTAAGATTGATGCCGTGCGCGATCAATGCCGGAATATCGCTGATCGGCGTGCCGAAGATGCGCTCCATCACTATGACATTGCGCCGCGCCAGCGGCCATTCTATTTCAGGTATATAGAGCAGGGGTGAATTTAAAAAATTACGCCGCAGTTGGCTGGCATTAGCGGCCTCGCGCAACAGATCGAGTTCGTCAAAGATGGTCTTCTCATACTCGGCGACCACCTCGCGCGGACGCAGGCGCCGGCCTTGCGGCCAGTAGCGCTCGGCCAAGTCGGCCAGCGTATAGAGTAAATTGACATCGCGGCGGATGACCTTTTCTATGTGCGGGCGCACCACCTTGACAATGACCTCGCGCCCGTCGTGCAGGCGCGCCAGGTGCACCTGCGCAATAGAGGCGGAGGCGAACGGCTGTTCATCAAACGCCAGAAAAATCTCTTTAACATCCTTGCCATAGGCCTGTTCGACGATGTGCCTTGCAGCGGCGCCGGGGAACGGGGGCACGCGGTCCTGCAACAAGGCCAGTTCCAGGGCAATGTCTTCCGGCAGCAGATCGGGGCGCGTAGAGAGCATTTGACCGAATTTGACGAACACCGGACCCAACTCTTCCAAGGCGTTGCGGATGCGCACGGCGCGCGGGCGTTGTGTGCCGCGCAGCCAATACCAGGGTAATAGATATAATAGGAAACGCACCGGTCGAAACAGGTGGGTGGCCAGGATGATTTCATCCAGGCCGTGCCTGACGAGAATGCGGTTGATGTGCAGCAAGCGCAGAAATTGGCCGATGCGGATCAATCGCTACTCCTTATTTTAGGTGTTCTTGAAGACGGCGCAGGCGCAGTTCCATGCGCTCGACATCATCGCGCAGTTCGTCCACCGCTTGGAGAAATTGCTCTACTTCGGGCTGACTAGGCAGGTTGCGCGCCTCTTCCTGCTGGTATTCAGCGAAATTCTGCCCGAATGCCGCCAGAGTTTGCTTGCCCCAACTGTGGCCTGCGCGCAGGGCATTGCCAATTTTATGCGCCAGCACATCGCCGGTAAGCTTGGAGAGCAATTCCTCCCAATCGATGTCGATATCGTCCAGTATTTGCTTAAAGCGCTGGCCTAATTCCACGTCTCCGCTCATTTCAACTGTGCCGGAAAATAAGGTGGAGCGCACCTCGCTGCCGCTGCCTTTCTGCGCACCCAGGCGCAGCAATCCCAGCGGCGTGCCACGCAGGCGCACATCGGGCGGGCCTTCCCATTGGCCGAGCACTTGTATACCGGCTGCGTTGGGCAATAAATAAAATCCTGTATTCAGGCCGGTAAGTTCGATGGCGATGACCTTGCCTGACAGCGCGGCCAAACGCGGCAATACGGCAGAGTCGAGACGCAGATAATGATTAAGCGCCGCCTCCAGCGCAGCGCTAAGGCCCTGACTGAGCAGCATCACGCTCAACGCAACCCCTTGTCAAACTCCGCCGTTATATCCTCCAGTGTTCTACTGGATTCATCATAGATCACCACCACGCTGCCGGCGATCTTGTCGTGGAAACCTTGCTTGCGCTTATCCCAAATAATCCATAAAAATCCCAGCATCAGCGGCAACATGGATACGTAATAGCCGATATAACGCAGCAGGGCACGCCCTATGCTCAAGGGCTTGCCGGTTTTAGCATCCACCACGCGGCAATCCAGCAGCAGCTTGCCGGGCGTGCCTAAAAAGCGCACCCAGAAAAATATCACCACCGCCATGGCGATCAACTCACCGAGCCAATTCGATGGGCCACGGGTATTGAAGGGCATTGGGCCGGTGAAGCCGGCGGGGCCGTGAATAAAATAGAAAATGATGGCCAGCAGCGGGATGAGCAGCAAGGTGTCAATGAGGCTGGCTGCAAGACGCCGCCAAAAACCCGCATAGCGGGTATGTTCGTCTAGGACTATTCGCGTAATCATAGCTTATACCCCCGGTGCAGGGCGACAATCCCACCGCTTAGATTGAAGTAATCGCAGTGCTCGAATCCCACCGCTTGCATCATGTTCTTCAACGCTGCTTGATCGGGGTGCATGCGAATCGATTCGGCGAGATAGCGATAGCTATCGGCATCGTTAGCAATAAGCTTGCCCATCAGCGGCAGCAATTTAAACGAGTAGTGATCGTACAGCGGCTGCAAGCCGGGGATGTTAAGTTTGGAGAACTCCAGGATCAGCAGCCGTCCGCCGGG
>DATECT010000191.1:0-3630 GCA_035286765.1 Gammaproteobacteria bacterium | reverse complement strand
CGCCCCGCCGGGGCAAACTGCGCAAGCAGTGAGCGGGGTTGCATGGAAGCAACCCTGGACTTTACGTGCAGCCAGGGCGAGTAGCAACGCTACGAGCGGGTGTATAGGAAATACACCCTGGGCCTTGGAGCGGAGCAGGATTGCGCAGCGAACAAGGGCGCAACGTAAAGGGGCCGTATTTCACGCGGAGCAGGAAGCGCAGCGTGAAAAGGGAGGCGGCGCTGTTTCGGTGCAAGCACAAAAATGGATGGTGAAGGGAGGCATAAACAACCCTAACAAACTTTAAACTACCGCAACGGCACGCGGGCTATTATGGCTAAGTGACGTCCGTAACGGGCTTGCAGGGCGGCAAAAATAGCACGAGCGCCTGACGGCCTATTGGCGCACAACCCCGTTGGTCACGGGGATCACATTGTAAGATGCTGTTTAACAGGCACTTTATTCAAACGCTAGATTGGCATGGTTTTCGCTTACCTATCGCTACGGCAACCTATTTGTGAGACTACCTATGGCACTGCGGTCAACAAAAACAAGCGATCTCAATAAGGACAGGGATTATGGGCGGATAATACCGGGCCTGGGTTACACTGACGGCTCTGATTCCGACTCATCCTCTGTAAACAGGGCGCTGCAGATCAGCAGCGTGCTGCAGACAACGCTCGACGTACACAAGATTATCGAACTGTTCGCCGAGGAGATACGGGCGAGCGTGCATCAAGACAGCATCTGCTACCAAAACCCGCCGCAGGCTGTTGATATCACCTTGGGCGAACCCGCGCGCAACAGTTGCACCTATCGGCTGGTAGTGGGCAGCGAAAGCCTGGGGCAACTGATGTTGACGCGCAAGAAGCGCTTCACCAGCGGCGAAACCGTGCTGATCGAGCGCATGCTGTGCAGCCTGGTGTATCCCTTGCGCAATGCCTTGATGTACAACGAGGCCTTGCGCGCCGCCTTTATCGATCCGCTCACCGGGGTTAATAACCGCACGACCATGAATAGCGCGCTAAAGCGCGAGATTGAACTGGCGCGCCGTCATGCCACGCCGCTGTCGCTGATTATCCTGGACATCGATCACTTCAAGGTCATCAACGACACCTACGGCCACGCCGCGGGCGACCGCGTGATCAAGTCCCTGGCCGATCAGGTAACCGACTGCATCCGCCGCACCGACATCCTGTTCCGTTACGGCGGGGAGGAGTTCACCGTGGTGTTGAGCAACACCGCCGCCGACGGCGCCCTGCTGTTGGCGGAGCGTATCCGCCGCACCGTGGAGACCATTGAGTGCGCGCACAACGAATGCTGTATCAATGTAACAGTCAGCCTGGGTGTGGCCTATCTCAACCCCGCGGACGATGATCGGCTATTGTTTGAAAGGGCCGACAGCGCGCTCTATCGTGCCAAGGACGAAGGCCGCAATTGTGTGCGGCTGGCGGTTTAGCCTGCCAGTGTCCTGAGTCCGAAATACGTGGCAGGTGCGAATTCATTCGCATATGAATATGCGGATAAATCCGCATCTACACTCTCAGCGAATTTGGGGACACCACACTAGCAAGTATTTACGTCGCCGAGGAGGCCGTGCGGTTGGTTTGCGGGAGCTCCTGATCGGCCCCCTGGTAGAGATAGCTGCGCGTGATCGGTACGGCATCTACGCGGCGTGCCAGTTGGATTTGGTAGACCACCAGATCGCGCCAGCGGAACGAGGCCTCGCACGCGGCCAAGTAAAATTCCCACATACGGCAAAAGCGCTCACCCATGCGCACGGCGATTTGCGTGCGCTCGGCCTGGAAGCGTTTAGCCCACGCCGCCAGCGTCATGGCGTAATGCAGTCGCAGCACCTCCACATCGCAGGTAATCAACCCGCTGCGCTCCACGGCGGCACTCACTTCCGATAGGGCAGGATTGTAGCCGCCCGGAAAAATATATTTTTGTATCCATGGATTGGTCTCGCCCGGCGGCCCGGAGCGCCCGATGGTATGCAGCAGTGCGACGCCGTCGGAGTGCAGCAGGCGCGCGACTTGGGCGAAGTAGTACGGATAATGCAGCGTGCCGACGTGCTCGAACATGCCGACGCTGACGATGCGGTCATAGCTGCCGTGGTGCTCGCGGTAATCCTGCAGGAGAAATTCCACGCGGTCTTCCAGGCCGCGTTCCTTGGCGCGCTGCTGGGCTACGCGCAATTGCTCGCGCGACAACGTGAGGCCGGTAACCTTAACCCCGGCGTGTTCCGCGAGATGCAGCGCCAGGCCGCCCCAGCCGCAACCGATGTCGAGCACCCGCTGGCCGGGTTGCAGCAGCAGCTTGTGCATGATGTGATAGCGCTTGGCGCGCTGCGCCTCGTTGAGGCTGATGTTGGGCTGGTAGAAATAGGCGCAGGAATACTGCATGTCTTGATCGAGGAAAAGCCGGAATAGCCACTCATCGAGATCATAATGATGGGCCACGTTGCGGTAGCTGCGCCTAATGCCGTTGCCGCGTCGCAGCAGGCCTTTGCACAAGCCGAGCAGGGGGTTGCGTTTTTGCGGGAGGGACTCGGGGAAGTTGCGCATCAGTACTTCCAGCAGGGCGATCAAGCTGCCGTGCGGCACATCGGGCACGTCCCACTCGCCGTCCATATAGGTTTCGCCGAGCATCAGCTCGGGGTCGAGCAGGATGCGTTTCAGCGTGTGTGGCGTGCGCAGGACCCACTCGGCTTGGGGCTGACCTGACCCGAAACTGCGGGTACGCCCATCCGGCAGATGCACGGTGAGGCATCCCTGAGTTATTTGTTTTTCTAATATATTCAAGGCGTCCATACCTGAAATAGTAAGAATTACGTTGGTTAGGGTCAAGAATAAACATTAAATCAGCCGTTGTACAGGGGGGCTGTTCAAGGAGACGGGCAATGGGTGATGGGTCATGGGTAAACGGCAAAAACCCGTAATGGGTGATGGGGTGATGGGTAAAGGCGCATCATCCATGACGCTCCCGCGATGCCACTACGCTATCCTGCTCCGTGACATCGCCCCAGCCAGGGCATCGTGCCCTGTCGTTCGCGGGCTTCACCCGCTCACCCCATCACGGGGTCATTTCGGCACGTAACCCTCCGGCGTGGCGGAGCCGGTGCCAAAGAAGAATTTTTCCATCTCGGTTTGCAGGAAGGCGCGCGCCTTCGGGTCCATCAGGGCCAGCCGGTATTCGTTGATGAGCATGGTCTGGTGGTTCAGCCACATCTTCCAGGCCTCGGCGGACACACTCTGATAGATGCGCTGACCCAGTTCGCCGGGATACGGGGGTATGTTAAGGCCCTCGGCCTCTTTATCGAGTTTGATGCAATGCACCATGCGCGTCATAGCGTTTCCTTCGATTGATCGTGAAATATTAACTTGGCAATAAAATACATCCTGTATTTTATTGCCATCGCCAAGGCCGGTACACGCCCTTTGTGCTTCGCCATCCTGGCTTCGCATAAAGTCCAAGGCTACATCCGTGTAGCCCGCTCGTTGCTGAGCAATTCGCCCCTGGCTCACGCGGCTTAGGGCCGCGGCAAGGCATCCGTGCCTTGCTATTAACCCGGCAATTATTCATTGCCGGGTTAATAATCCGAGTAGATGTTTAACGGGCGCGGCCAGACCGCGCGCATCGGGATTGCGG
>DATECT010000190.1:0-4333 GCA_035286765.1 Gammaproteobacteria bacterium | reverse complement strand
GGGCTTGATGCGCTCAAAGGCGCTATCCACCGGGCCGTGGGCGACGGCGAGGAAGCGCACCAGATAGGCAAACAACAGGGCCACCACGCTGCCGCTCAGCAGTAGGCCGGTCGACACCCCGAACCAACGTTGCGCCAAGCTATCGATTCCGCTATCCAGCCAGGTGAAGCACAGCATAATACCGACCGCCAACACCGAGCCTGGCAGGGCATAGCCGAGCGTGGCCAGGCGCATGGTGAGGCGCGATAGATTATCCGGCCAGAGTTTGCGCACATAGGCCAGCAGCAAGGCGCCGCTCACCGTTAACAGCGCGGCGCTGGCGCCGAGCATTAAGGTATGGCCGACAAATTCCAGGTAGCGGCTATCGAGATCCTCCAGCGCGCTACCTGCCACCCATATCACCAATTGCGCGACGGGTATTAAAAAGGCCAGCGCGAGAATCAGGCCCGCTGCCAGCGCGGCAAGCCACGCGCGCGCACCCGTCAACTTATAGCGGTGTTCGCGCGCGGCCTTGCCGGTGCTGTAAAAGCGCGCCTGGCCGCGCCAGCGGCGCTCGCCATACAAGGCGAGGGCCACGAACAATAATAATAGCGAGGCGAGCTGGGCCGCGGCGTTGATATTGAACAGGCCGTACCAGGCCTTATAAATGGCCGTGGTAAAGGTATCGTAATTAAAAATGGCGACCGCGCCGAAGTCCGCCAGCGTCTCCATCAAGGCCAACGCCACGCCCGAGGCGATAGCGGGGCGCGCCATCGGCAGGGAGATATAAAAAAATGCGCGCCACGGCCCCAGCCCCAGGCAGCGACCGCTCTCCAGCATGTTGCGCCCTTGGCTGAGAAAGGCCGCGCGCGCCAGCATGTAAACATAGGGGTAAAGCGTGAGCACCATCACGCCGATTACGCCGCCTTGCGAGCGGATGCGCGGGAACCAATAGCCGTGTGCGCCAAATACCGCGCGCAACCAGCCTTGCACCGGGCCGCTGAAATCCAGCAGGCCGATCGCGACAAAGGCCAGCACGTAGGCGGGTATGCCCAGCGGCAGCATCAGCGCCCAGTCAAATACGCGGCGCCCGGGAAACTCGCACATCACCGTAAGCCAGGCGAGGCCCACGCCCAAGATGAGCACACCCGCGCCCACACCCAGCATCAATACCACGGTATTGTGTAGCAGTTCGGACAAGACCGTGTCGGCCAAATGCTGCCACACGGCACCCTCCGGCATCAGCCATGCGGGCAGCAATACCACGATAGGCACCGCCACCAGGCTTGCCACCAGCAGACTGGCGATGCGCCACAACCTGCCGTTGGCAGTGAACCTAGCCGCTGCCTTAACGGGCGGCGAATAGGCGTTGACGGTTTGCTGCGCGGCGCTCATGAACTATATGCAACCGGAAACTTACCGGTGAAAATAGTGAATTTTGTCCCAAGACAAGACATAGCGTAGGCGAGCACCGGTCGCTCCTGCGCCCGCGACATTTGTGCGTCCCTGCACATCAGAGCATAGACGTTAGTATGTGAGGAGCGCAGCCCAGCTATAACGCCGTATTGGGGCAAAAGACGCATTTTTATTTGTAACCCGCCCTATCCATCAGCATCACGGCCTTCGCCTGCAGCCTGCCTGCCTCGGAGACATTGATGGTGTCGTGCTTGAACTCGCCCCAAGAGGCAACCAGCGCATCGGGTTTGACGCGCGGATTCACGGGGAATTCCAGATTGGCATCGGCGAATAAATTCTGCGCCTTTTCGGAAGACAGCCATTCCAGGAATTTCACCGCAGCGTCACGCTGCTTGGCATATTTTGTTACGCCCGCACCTGATATGTTCACGTGTACGCCATGGTCATTTTGATTAGGCCAGAATATCGCCAGCGGCGCGTCAGGGTGCTTGCGTTTCTCGCGGCCAAAGTAATAGCTGTTTACGATACCGACATCGCATTGCCCCGCGGCCATCGCATCCAGCAAATTTTCATCATCGGAAAAGACATCCGTTGCCAGATTGGCGACCCAGGATTTAACAAGCTGCTCGGTCTGCGCCTCGCCATGGCGGGCAATCAGCATTGCCACCAGCGATTGATTATAAACCTTCTTGGAAGAGCGCAGACACAAACGCCCCTTCCACTTGGCGTCGCCCAAGGCCTCGTAGGTAGAGAGTTCGCCCGGCTTTACCTTGGTGGGATTGTAGACAATGGTGCGCGCTCGCACCGACAGGCCATACCATTGACCACCCGGGTCACGCAAGTGCTCAGGAATATTATCATTTAGAACCTTGGAATCGACCTTGGCCAATAGCCCGTTCTGCGCGGCCTGCCAGAGATTGCCGGCATCGACGGTGATCAGCAAATCGGCACGGGTCTTGGCGCCTTCCGCCTTGAGGCGCTCCATCAGCGGGCCTTCCTTACCGGTGACGAATTTTATGCGCACGCCCGTCTCGGCCTGGTAGGCATCGAATAACGGTTTGATTAATTGCTCATTGCGCGCCGAATAAATCACCAAATCCTGCGCCGTGTCAGTGGCGGGTATAGTGGATGCTTTCACCGCGTCATCGGCGCTGTGGGCGGTAACGGATAGCACGCCGAAACAGAGGGTTAACAGCAGGCTGATCAATAGCTTGGGTTGCAGGTTAAACACTTTATTCTCCTTAAGGCCCCGGGGCGGGCGCCACTTATATTGAATGATAATTATTATCATTCAATATATCAAGTGTATTTGCTCTAATATTGAGCCAAGAAGAGGTATTTATTGCCGTTGTCCAAAAACAAAGGCCAGCTAATAGCTGGCCTTTGTATACCATTGATGCTTATCTTATTTCTTTAGGGAGATAATGAAATCCGCTAAAGCATCGATGTCGGCATCGTTGACACGGGGTGAGTAGGGGGGCATGGTGCCCAGCTGCCAACGGCCCGTGCCGCCTTTCTTAATCCACTCCACCAAGACCTTCTTGGCATCGGCATTATCTTTATACTTGGCGCTGACATCGTTCCAGGACGGCCCGACGCGCTTCTGCTCGATATTATGGCAAGCAAAACAGCCGCTCTTCTTCGCCAATTCCTTGCCCGCTTCCATATCAGCGGCATTCGCCTGGCCGGCCAGCAATAATGCGGCTGCGGGGGCAATCAACCAACGTGCTTTCATTACCTTCTCCTCAATCATTTTAAAGTTAACTGACGTAAACAGGTTTTGCTTTCAGGCCTACGCCAGCAGCAACCTACCCGGCGATATTGTGTATGAAGGGGATTCCTAAGATCAAGACTCTTTCTAAAAAATTGCTGAGCTTGACGAAAACCACCCGCAAAAATCTTAGGATTGGCCTAAATACCGTTATCCATAACAAGCAAATGCAAAAAATGTACCCTAATTGGCTAAGCTGGCTGTAAATTGGCGTAACTCACCATCAGCCACTTACTCCCGGCATGGCGGAAGTTGACCTGCACACGGGCCTGCGCGCCCTTGCCCTCGTAATTCAACACTACGCCCTCGCCGAACTTGGCGTGCGTCACATGCTGGCCCAGGCGCAGGCCCGGCATCGGCTCGTCGTCCATGGGCGCGGCCCGCTTCGGCGCGCCAGTGCCGCCCGGGGCATAGCCGGCGCCGCCCTGAGCATAGTTTACGGTGGCGCGCATGCGCACCTCTTTGATTAACTCAATGGGGATTTCCTGGATAAAGCGCGAGGGGTGCGGGTAGGTCTCCTTGCCGTGCAAGCGGCGGCTTTGGGCATGGGTAAAATAGAGCAGTTGCTTGGCGCGGGTGATGCCGACATAGCACAGGCGGCGCTCTTCCTCCAGCCGCCCCGGCTCGTTAATGGACATCTGGTGCGGAAACAGGCCTTCTTCCACGCCACACAAGAATACCAGCGGGAACTCCAGACCCTTGGCCGCATGCAGGCTCATCAACTGCACGCAATCTTCCCAGGCCGTGCCCTGGGCGTCACCCGCCTCCAGCGCGGCGTGGGAGAGGAACGCGGAGAGCGGGTCGAGGTCGGCATCTTCCGGATCAAAATGCCGGGCCGCAGTGACCAATTCCTCCAAGTTCTCCAGCCGCGCCTGGCCCTTTTCGCCCTTATCCTTGCGGTAATGATCGACCAGGCCGCTGTGCGTTATGACGTGCTCGGCTTGTTCGTGCAATTCCAGGCCCGCGACCTGCTGCGCCAGGGTCTCGATCAACCGTAAAAAGGCCGCCAGGGCGCTGGCGCCGCGCGCCGTGAGCCCGCCTTGCCCGGTCATGGCCTGGGCGGCTTGCCACAGCGAGCTTTGGGCCTGGCGCGCGTGGCCGCGCAGGGCCTCCAGCGTGGTGTCGCCGATGCCGCGCGTGGGCATGTTGACGATGCGCTCGAAGGAG
>DATECT010000189.1:0-4077 GCA_035286765.1 Gammaproteobacteria bacterium | reverse complement strand
GGCTAAGCGGCGCATCGCCGACGGCAGCTACGGCACTTGCATCGATTGCGGCGGCGACATCGGCCATGACCGGCTGCTGGCTTATCCCACTGCCAAGCGCTGCTACGAGTGCCAGAAGCAACGGGAAAAAAGCTACGTCCGTGAGGGCACGCCGAGTCTCTAACAATTCCATGGATGGAATTGTTAGAGTTTTCTATAAGTTCCGGCGCTGGGTCGCTTTGCAGCGCGCATCCGGAGGAAAGGGATATGTTCCAAAACATCAGAAAACGCGATGGCGCCCTGGCGGCGTTTGACCCTGCGAAGATCACGCACGCCATCGCGCGTGCAGGCAAGGCTACCGGCGAGTTCAATGAAAGCGTTGCCCAACAACTCACGTTGCAGGTATTAAACACCGCCCAGCGCACCCTCCACGCAACCCCGGGCGTTGAAGAAATCCAGGACATCGTCGAAGAAATTCTGCTGTCCTCGCCTTACCACAAAACCGCCAAGTCCTACATCCTCTACCGCGCGCAACACGCCGCACTGCGTGAGGTCGTTGCCAAGGCCGACGTCGATCTGGTCGATCAGTATCTGGAACAACTCGACTGGCAGGTGCAGGAAAACAGCAACATGACCTACTCCCTGCAAGGTCTGAACAACTATATTTCTTCCGAAATCAGCAAGATATACTGGCTGAACAAAATCTATCCGCCGGAGATCAAGGCAGCCCACATCGACGGCGATTTTCACATCCATAATCTCAACGCCATTTCCGTTTATTGCGCGGGCTGGGATCTGACGGATTTGCTTAGCGAAGGATTCAAGGGCGCACCCGGCAAGATTGAAAGCAAACCGGCCAAACATTTCCGCAGCGCGCTGGGCCAAGTGGTGAACTTTTTTTACACCCTGCAAGGCGAAGCGGCGGGCGCGCAGGCGCTTTCCAATTTCGATACGCTGCTCGCACCGTTCATCCGCTACGACGGCCTGAACTATGCGGACGTCAAACAGGCGTTGCAAGAATTCATCTTCAACATCAACGTACCGACCCGGGTCGGATTTCAAACACCGTTCACCAACATCACGCTCGACGTGCGTGTGCCCGATTATCTCGCCGAACAAGGCGTCATTATCGGCGGGGTCATACAAGATCAGCCCTACAAAAATTTTCAGGAAGAAATGAACGTCTTCAACAAAGCCTTTCTGGAGGTCATGGTGGAAGGCGACGCCAAGGGCCGTGTGTTCACCTTTCCGATACCCACCTACAATATCACCAAGGATTTCGATTGGGACAATCCCACGCTGGAAGGCTTGTGGCGCATGACGGCCAAATACGGCATTCCTTATTTTTCCAACTTCATCAATTCCGACATGAAACCGGAGGACGCGCGTTCCATGTGCTGCCGGCTGCGCATCGACACGCGCGTCCTGGAGCGCCGCGGAGGAGGGTTCTTCGGCGCCAACCCGCTCACCGGAGCCATCGGCGTGGTCACTATCAACATGCCGCGGCTCGGCTATTTATCGAAAAATGAGGATGATTTCCTGCGGCGTTTGGAAAATCTCATGGTGCTTGCGCAGCGCAGTCTGGAAATCAAGCGTAAGACGCTGGAGCGCCTTACCGAGCGGGCGCTTTATCCCTATGTAAAATATTATCTGCGCGACATCAAAAAACGCTTCGGCGAATATTGGAAGAATCACTTCTCGACCATCGGCCTGGTCGGCGTGAATGAGGCGTGTATGAATCTCTTTGGCGCAACGATTGCCTCCGAGCAGGGCCGCGCATTCGCAATTAAAATTCTCGATTTCATGCGCGGCAAGCTTGTCGAATTTCAGCAGGAGACCGGCAACAATTACAATCTTGAAGCTACACCGGCGGAATCCACCGCCTACCGCCTGGCGCGCAAAGACAAGGAAAAATATCCGGATATCATCTGCGCGAATGAGGCGGACTATAAAAACGGCGCGGAGCCGTTTTACACCAATTCCACGCAATTGCCGGTGAACTTCACCGATGATGTATTCGAGGCGTTTGACTTGCAAGATGCGCTGCAGAGTCGCTATACGGGCGGCACGGTGCTGCACATCTTTGCCGGCGAACAGGTCGAGTCGCCCCACGTGATAAAAAAGCTGGTGCGCAGGCTGTGCGAAAATTACCGCTTACCCTACTTTACCTTCACGCCCACGTTCAGCGTTTGCCCGTCGCACGGCTATATCGCGGGCAAGCATCCCGCGTGTCCGCGTTGCGGTGCGCCATGCGAGGTGTATTCGCGCGTGGTCGGTTATCTGCGCCCCGTCAATCAGTGGAATAAGGGCAAGCAAGAGGAGTTTGAGCAGCGGAAGACGTTTAAAGTATAAACTATGAACATCGGCGGCTTGCAAAAGTTTTCGTTGATTGATTACCCGGATCAAATTAGCGCCATCGTATTCACGCGCGGCTGTGATTTCCGCTGCGGCTATTGTTATAACGCCGAACTGGTGCTACCGGAAAGATATGCCTCGCTCATCCCCGAACAGGAGATTATGGAGTTTTTAAAAACGCGCCGCGGCAAGCTCGACGCTGTGGTCATTACCGGCGGTGAACCGACCGTACAGCCCGATCTGCTCGAATTTATTCTGAAGGTAAAGGCGCTGGGTTTTCTGGTGAAGCTCGACACCAACGGCATCAACCCACGGTTGCTCGAAAAAATCATTGAGCACAAGGCCGTAGACTACATCGCCATGGACATCAAGGCGCCACTGGAAAAATACCAAAAAATTATCAATGTGGAGATTGATATTAACAATATCATGCAAAGTATACGGTTAATCATGCATTTCGGAATTGATTACGAATTCCGCACCACGATAGTCAAATCACAACTCGGCAAGGATGATATTGTAGACATAGCAAAATTAATACAGGGTGCGCGATTGTATGCACTGCAAAAATTCGTGCCGGACAAGGTTTTGGATGTCAAATTTCTCGGCAAAACCACCTATTCCGATGCCGAGTTTGAAGATTTCAAAAACGTCGTGCGGCCTTTTGTGGCGCAATGCCTGGTGCGTTAGCCGCATGTCGAGGGTTCTATATCGATCTGCACGAGTTGCCCCGTGGGGGTTACGGTATAACGCACCGGAAGAAATTGTTGCAGCAGCCAGAGGGTCGTCTCCGCGTGCGAGGACAGGCTGCGCGCCAGGAACCGCGACGGCCCCGCCGCGCGCGCCAAATAAACCAGTAATTGGTCGGAGGCATGGATATCCACGGTCGCGCCCGCGGTGATCTCGGCGCGCAACGCCAAGGCTGCCGTTTCTCCGAGGTGCTCGGCGGGTACGCCGCGCTCAGCGGTGGTCGCGGCGCCTAATAAGGTGTACGGTGTGCGGGCCCATAGCACGATGGCGCCGCCTTGGCCGATGGCGCTGTTCTGCGCTAACACGCGGACGTCGATGTGCGCGTTAGGGAGGCCGTGCAGTTTAGCCAGCGCCGCCTGTTTCATGCGCGCTGCGATATGGCCTGGCAGGTTGGCGACATGGGCGATACCGCCGATTTCCTGCACGGGACCGCAGGTCGGCAAATGCAGCGGACGCAACTGTTCCGGCGGTGACACGTCTACCTCGATAGCGCCGCCGCCGCGCGGATAATAACCGCGCCGTTGCACGGTGAGCGTCACGGTAAGGCCCATGCGCGCCAGCAGCGGCAGCAGAATATAGCGCAAATAATCCAGCGGTGGCGCCGCCTTCACATCGGTGCCGCCGGTCAGGCGCAGGTGTACGGGTGCGCGGCAGGCCGCGGCGGCGGGAAGTACGGCCTGCAACACCAGGGTCATGCTACCGGCGGTGCCCACATCGAAGTCAAACCGCCCGCCGTGCAGCACGCCGGGCCGGAAGGTGAATTCTTTTGAGTCCAGCTCCAGGCCGCTTACCTCGGCATTGCACAAGGCGGCCACCGCGCGTACCGCGGTGAGATGCTGTGCCGCCAGGCCGGGTTTCGGGCGCCGGGCGCGAATATTGCGCAATCGGAGCGGGCGGCCGGTTAGGGCCGCCAAGGCCGCTGCGGTGCGCACCAGTTGTCCACCGCCTTCACCATGGGAGCCATCTATCTCGTACACGTGATGTGATTTCCCT
>DATECT010000188.1:0-4351 GCA_035286765.1 Gammaproteobacteria bacterium | reverse complement strand
TGCCGGGGGCCTCTTCCTGGGTGTGGAACAGATCCAGTTGCTTGGCGATGCGGCGATGGTCGCGCTTTTCGGCCTCTTCCAGGCGGTGCAGGTAGTCTTTAAGGGCCTTTTCGTTGGTCCAGGCGGTACCGTAGATGCGTTGCAGCATCTCGTTTTTGGAGTCGCCACGCCAGTAGGCCCCGGCCAGCTTGGTGAGCTTGAAGGCCTTGAGCTTGCCGGTATTGGGGACGTGCGGGCCGCGGCATAGGTCAATGAAGTCGCCTTGCTTATATAAGGACAGCGCCTCGTTGCTGGGGATGCTCTCGATGATCTCGGCCTTGTAGGCCTCGCCCATATTGCGGAAGAAGCTGACGGCCTCGGCGCGCGGCATGACCGTGCGGACTACCGGGAAATCCTGGGCCGCCAGTTCAGTCATCTTGGCCTCGATGGCCTGCAGGTCTTCGGGGGTGAAGCGGCGCGCGTAGGCGAAGTCGTAGTAGAAGCCGTCTTCGATCACCGGGCCGATGGTGACCTGGGCCTCGGGGAACAGCGCCTTCACCGCTTGAGCCAGCAAATGCGCGGCGGAGTGGCGGATTACGTCCAGGGCCTCCGGGTCTTTGTCGGTGACCACGGCGACACGGGCATCACGCTCGATCACATAGGAGGTGTCGACCAGTTTATCGTCTACCCGGCCTGCCAGCGCCGCGCGCGCCAGGCCCGGGCCGATGGAGGCGGCGACATCGGCGACTGTAACGGGCTGCGGGTAGTCGCGGCGGCTACCATCGGGGAGGGTGATTGTGGGCATGTTAGAAACAGATACAAGATACAAGTGAAAAGATACAAGGATAAAAGACAATACAGTACCGTGAAAGCACGGTTTTACTTGTATCTTGTATCTTTGCCCTTGTATCCGCCTTAATGGTAGGCGCGAGTGGGATCGAACCACCGACCACTACCATGTCAAGGTAGTGCTCTACCACTGAGCTACGCGCCTGCGGAAAACGAGCATTTTAACCTACCTTGGCAGCGGGCTCAACCGCGAAGCTTACTTAGCGGCACCTATCTTGATCTATAGTCAGGAGGGCGTTGCTTCTGATGGACCGAGGGGGCCGGTATTAACCAGTGGTTCCTGTGTTCTGGTGATCCGCCGGGCCGGATTTTAATAGCGCCGCGCCGGCGGCCTTCGCCTTGGTGCCGATGATTTTCCATTCTTCTTCAATCAAACGCAGGGTGGTTGACCATAGGTTGTCGCCGCTATTTTTCGCGGTGTGTTCGCGTCCGCTAAGCGACTGATACAGCTTTAGGGCATGGGCCGCGCAGCGTGATATGGAAAATGCTTCGGCTGTGTCATGGGCCGCCTTATTAAGTTGTGCGCGTTCTGTGCGGGAGAGCGTGGCGATCCAGGTTAACGCGGCGGCAAATTCACGCAGGTCTTCATCTGGCAGCAGGCGCCCATTGTATTTGTCGATAACCACCTCGCGCACCCCCGAGGCATCCACCGCCACCACAGGCACGCCGGCGGCCATGGCCTCGGTCAACACCAGGCCTTGGGTCTCGGATTGCGATGCAAAGGCGAAGGTATCCATGGCCTGATAGGCATCAACCAGTGATTGGCCCTGCAAACTGCCGGTGAGGTAAAGCCGGTCGAACAGGCCGCGTTGTCTGAATAACTGCTCGATGGCTTCGGACGAAGGGCCTGTCCCGATCACTACAAAACAGCCGCTAGGATTTTTAGTCAGAAACTCTGCCACGGCCTCGGCCAGGAAGGCTAAATTTTTTTCCGGGGCGAGCCGCCCGGTGTGCCCGATCACGAAGGCGTCGGTGGGAATATTATGCGTGGCCCGAAAGCCCGCCCCGTTGCCCTGGCTAAATTGCGCTATGTCAATGCCGGTAGGTATTACTTCAATGGGAGTTGTGACGCCCTGATTGAGCAGCACGGTTGCGATGCTCTCGCTCGGGGCGATGACTGCATCACAGAGGTTGCAATAACCCGTGACCAAGTCTTTTACAAAACGCTGCAGTGCAGGCGAACTATTTGATACGTAGTGGAGGTAGCGGTCGTACTGCGTGTGATGGGTGAATATCACGGGTACGTTCTTTGTTGCCGCTATGCGCAAAGCGGTATCGCCCAGCAAGAACGGGTGATGCGAATGCACGATGTCGGGCTTAAATTGCTCCAGCGCGGAACTTAACAGACCAGGGATGGGCATGGGTACAGAAAAGTCGCTGCCATAGAAGTTCTGGATGGCGGGCACGCGAATAATATCGTCCTCATGTTCCGGTGCGCCTTCAAATTGCGGGGCGATCACTATCACCCGATGTCCAAGCCGGCGATATTCCTGCATGAAGGATTGCACCGAGCGCGCCACGCCGCCCACGTGCGGCGTAAAGGTATTGGTGAGCATCAGGATATTCATGGCACAAGACTTCTAGTGAGTGTCGCGCACGTTTGCGAGGCCGCAACTACGGTATGCGCGAATCCGGGACAGCGGATTTCAATCATCGGGGTTTCAGTGCGCCACTGCCCCTCCCAGCGTATATCGATATGTTCGTGGCCGGGCGTAATGGTGATCGAAATAGCGCCGAAGCGCGTTGGGGCTGGCCCAAATGAGAGGGCGCTAGTACCGGATAACCAGGTGCTAAAAATGCCCGAGGCCAGTATTAACCGATCCTGCTCTTCGCGTACAAAGCAGTTGCGCAACATCATGATCCATTCGGCGGCGGCCCAGGCGTGCTGACCGTCACCCATGCAGCCGCCGTGCGTGCGCGGGTGTATGGCCTCGGGCCACTGACCGGTGGGCGAGGCCAACTCGGCGACCGCACGCATGAGGTCCAGGCAGCGCGGGTCGCCTGCCCTTAATAATACCTGCGCAACGTGCAGCGTGAGATACATATTGATGCCGGAGTGAATCATGTCTTGAAAAAACCCGCCGTCGACAAAACACTTGCTGAGCAGGAAATTAACGGTTTCCAGCAGGCGCGGGTCATCGGCCGGTAATATGTTTAAAGGATAGCTCGCTACGATGGAGCCGATCGCCCCGCCGTCCATGCGCCGGTAAGGTGAGGCGGGTATCCCGGCGCGATCGCGGCGCTTCGCGGTTAGTTTAAGGCTGCGTTCAATCGCCGCCATGAGTTGCACGGCCTCTTGGCGAAATTGCGCTGCACTTTCCTGAGCACCGGATTGTTCTGCCAGTTCTGCTGCCGCGTTGAGTCCGGCGATGGCCCAGAAATCATCCCAGTAATAATAGTCGTTCGGGCCCAGGTGCTCGGCGCTAAACCCCGCCGGCAGTAAGCCGGCATGCGGCTTATCTAAAGTGTCGCTCAACCGTTTGCGGATAATCCAGTGCGCGCCAGAGTGCGCGGATTTAACTTGCTCTTGAGTGAGTGCGCGTCCGGTTAATTCACGGAAACGCTGCATAATCCACAGCGCCTCGCCATTGGAATCCCACTCGCCATCTTGGGAGAGAAAATAGCCCGTGTGGGTTTGCCGTTCGGAAAAGCGCTGCAAGGCGTGTTCGGCACGATCATGCAGGCCGACGCACAGCATGGCATGTAAGATAAAGGCGGCATCACGAAACCAGAAACGTTTATAAGTATAGGGGCCCGCGTAGACCTCGCTCGGTGAATGCAAAATCAGCGTGCGCAGTGCGGCCTCGTATAAGAACTGGAAATGTGCGTCGGGTAAGTTGAGTATTGTGTGACCAGTGAGTGCCTCCGGCCACGAAGGAAAAGGGCGCTTGTCGAGCTTTGCCGAGTGAACCTCACTATCGATGAGCGGGGTGTGGACAGTGATCCGGCGTGGTATGCCGGCCTCAAGCTTAAACATGGCAGCAGCCGTGACCATGCCTACATCGCACTTTATGCTATCTCGCTCGCTCGCTTTTGGCAGTTGTACGCGCACATCCCCATAGCGGTAATTGGAGAACTGGTAGCGATCAACGGGGGCGCTGAATTCGACACTGTGCTTCCCGTTATCAATGGACCAAGCGCGATTATTTTCTATGAGTTTTGCATCGTGTATAAAGCTCACACCCTCCGGGTTGTAGGGGCGCAGCGTTATTACCAGCCATGCCCCGCAATCGGCGGCGGCAATTATTGCTTGGCGGCAGACCGTGGCTCCTTCTTGCAAAATCACTTCGACACGCGACTGCAACGACAGCGGGCCGTTAACGGACTCGGTAATAACAGCTATACCGCTATTCATATCCAGATACTGTTTTACGGATGTCGACAGGGCGGGGATCAGTTCACGTTTATCGTCAGTGACTACCCATGCGTCCAAAGACCAGCCGTCCCAGAAGGGAGTGACAAGGCCGCGTGGGTCTACAATCGGTAATTGTTCGTGACCGGGCAGGCCGACGGCCGTCCAGTT
>DATECT010000187.1:0-4432 GCA_035286765.1 Gammaproteobacteria bacterium | reverse complement strand
AAAACTAAATCCCCCTCGCTACGCTCGACCCCCTTTGTAAAAGGGGTGGCCGAAGGCCGGGGAATTTGCCGTTTCGTGCGCATGGCGCACGCTACCTGAGGGGAGGGCTGAACTGTAATCGGTGATGGGTAATGGGTGATGAAAAACGGTTTACTCATCACCCATTACCCATTACCCATTACCACTCATAACCACCAATCCAAATAACCCACTCCCCAACACCACAGGGATAATCCCCCATCGGTAGCGCCACAGGCCGATAAAAATCACCACGCTCATCAGTACGCCAAGCCAATCCACTTGAGCATCCCAGCCCTTGGGCCAGAATACATGCCAGGCGAAAAATACCGCCAGATTTAGGATCACCCCTACCACGGCGGCGGTGATGGCGCTCAAGGGCGCGGTCAATTTAATCTCGTGACGCGTCGCCTCCACCAGCGGTGCCCCCACCAAAATAAACAGGAATGACGGTATAAAGGTAAAGTAAGTCACCACGCATGCGGCCGCAATCCCGGCCAGCGCCAGACTATCAGGGCCGAACAATTGATGGGTCCAGCCGCCTACAAATCCCACGAAGGTGACCACCATGATCAGCGGGCCGGGTGTGGTTTCGCCCAGCGCGAGGCCGTCAATCATCTGCGCGGCGGTCAGCCAATGATAATGCTCGACGGCCCCTTGATAGACATAGGGCAGCACGGCATAGGCGCCGCCGAAGGTGAGCAGCGCGGCCTTGGTGAAAAACCAACCCATCTGGGTGAGCACGCCGTGCCATCCGTAGACGTTATACAACCATATCATGGCACCGAGCCAGAGTCCTATGCCAATGCAGGCGTAAACGATAATGCGCGGCCACTTAAAGCGGGTATGCACTGCTTGTAGAGTGTCATCGTCGATCAGCGCCGGGCCGTAATCTTTGTTTGCCGCGCCATGGCTGCCGCTAAGCTTGAATTTATCCGGCGCCAGATAGCCGCCGATCAAACCAATCAAGGCGGCCGTCAAGATAATGTAGGGAAAGCTGGTGAAGCCGGGATAAAAAATGCCCGAGCTGAATATGGCGATGAAGGCCGCCAACGCAATGCCTAGCATGATATTGTTTTTAAGGGCCCGCGCACCGATACGATAAACCGCAAAGGCCACGATGGCGACCACGGCGGGCTTAATGCCGTAAAGTATGCCCGCCACTTCAGGGTGGCTGCCAAAGGCGAGGTAAATCCAACTGAGTGCGATTAAGATAAACAGGGAAGGTAAGATGAATAAGCCACCGGCGGCAATACCGCCCCAGCTGCCATGCATCAGCCAACCGATATAGGTGGCGAGTTGTTGCGCCTCCGGGCCCGGCAGCAGCATGGTGTAATTGAGGGCGTGCAAGAAACGCCGTTCGGATATCCAGCGTCGCCGCTCCACTAAATCTTGGTGCATGATGGCGATTTGCCCGGCGGGGCCGCCAAAGCTAATGAAGCCGAGCTTCAGCCAGTAAGCCAGGGCCTGGCGAAAACTAACGGAAGCGGGCCGGGTGTCCGCCATGGCTCAGGGGTTCCCGTTACTAGTTTCTTCCGGCTTATCCTCTCCGCCAATCGGAATGCGCACCCCGCGCTCAATCGGTTCCAGTATCTCGATCGGCTTGCTGGCCTGTATGCCCATGTCGGCAAAGCGTCGTGCGCCGGGTATGAGTTGCCGGTCGAATGAGCCAACGGCATTATTATTGTGTTCCATACTGCTGTTCAGACTCTTCCCCACTTTAGACAAATGTTCGCTAAAGGTGGCCAAGCGTTTATAGAGTTCATTGCCCACGTCACGGATTTTTTCCGCATTAAGTGCGATATGCTGCTGACGCCAGCCGTAGCCTATGGCACGCAACAGCGCCACCAGGCTGGTGGGCGTGGCGAGGATGATCTTCTGGCGTAACGCCGTTTCCAATAACTCCCTATCCACGTCCAGCGCCGCACTTAAAAATTGATCGCCGGGGATAAACAGTACGACAAAATCCGGTGCATTCTTGAACTGGCTCCAATAGGATTTGCTGGCGAGTTCCTTGACCCGTTCCGAGACCTTGCGCGCATGATGATCGAGGTGCTTGTTACGGGTCTCGTCATCGGATGCCTCGATGGCGCTCAGGTAGGCATCAAGCGGTGTCTTAACGTCCACTACGATCTCGCGGCCGTCGGGCATACGGATGATCATATCGGGGCGGATGGCGCCATCTGCCCCATTGATGTGTTCCTGCTGATAAAAGTCGCAATACTCCACCATCCCGGCCAACTCGGCCAGGCGCTTGAGTGTCATTTCACCCCACTGGCCGCGCACCTCGGGGCGGCGCAGGGCCTGCACCAGGTTGCGTGTTTCACCCTGCAGCAATTGCTGGCTTTGCATCATGACTTCGAGGTGTTTGCTGAGTGAGCCGAAGGCCTCTTTACGCTCTAGTTCCATGCGTTGTATCTGCTGCTCGGTTTTCTCCAGGGCCTGCTTGATAGGGGTAACAAGATTCTCGAAAGATTTCTCCTTCTGCTCTAATTCTCCTTGGGCCTTGATCTGGAATTGCTTGAGATTTTCCGTGGCCAGCCGCAAAAATTCTTCATTGTTGCTGCGCAATGCCTGACTGGACAGGGCGGCGAAGGTATGGCTTAACTGTTCGTGGGTTTTTTCGATGGCGCTGATTTTTTCCTGCGCCCGTTGACGCTCCATTTCCAAGGTGACAGTCAAGGCGGCATGGGCTTGGCGCAATTCGCTATGGCGTTTGTGCATCCAGATATAAACCACGATACCGGCGCACACGGCGGCTAATACAGCGAATAGATACGGCATCATGGCGGCGGACATTAATTGCACATCGGTTGCTGTTGCGCGGCTTCATGAGCGGATATCCAGGCCATGATGTCCTGAGGGCTGGACACCATCCCATCGGCACCCCAGCGGCGCGGATCATCCTGCGCGGAGATATAACCGAACAGCGCCACCAGGGTCTTCATACCTGCGCGCTGCCCGGCCTCGATATCGCATTGTGCATCGCCGATAAACAAACACTGATGGGCTTGGCTGCCGGCGAGGTTGCAGGCATGCAGCATGGGGGCGGGGTGCGGCTTGCTCTGGCTCAGGGTATCGCCGCTGACAATGCACGCGGCGCGTGCGCTGAGCCCGAGTTTCTCCAGCAGCGGTTCGGTCAAGCTGGCGGGCTTATTGGTTACCACGCCCCAGCGCATACCGGCTTGCTCAATGCTATCCAATACCTCCAGCATACCGGGAAACAGCCGCGTTGCATCGGCAATGTGGTGGAGATAGAGCGTGAGCAGGCGTTGCCGCAGTGCAGCGTAGGCGGAGTCTTCGGGGCCTATGGCGAAACCGAGTTGCAGCAGGGCCTTGCTGCCGTGCGAGACGACCGGGCGGATAGTAGCCAGCGGCAGGGCAGGGCGGCCTTGCTCTTGCAGCACGGTGTTGAGCGCGTAGGCTAAATCGGGCGCAGTGTCCGCTAAGGTACCATCGAGATCGAAGAGAATGGTGCGTAGGCGACTGCTAGTCATCAGTGCGTACTGTATGGGCCAAGTAATTTACGGCGATATCGCGGCTTAACGAGTAATGCCGGGTGAATGGATTGTAGTTCATGCCCGTTAAATCACGAATGCTCAGCCCGGCATGGCGCGACCAAGCCTCCAACTCCGAGGGGCGGATAAATTTACTGTAATCGTGCGTGCCCTTGGGCAACATTCTTAGCAGATACTCCGCGCCCAGAACGGCAAAGGCATAGGCCTTGGGGTTGCGGTTAATGGTCGAAAAAAACACGTGGCCGCCGGGCCTGACCAATTGGGCGCAGGCGCGAATCACCGAGCCGGGGTCAGGCACATGCTCGAGCAGTTCCATGCAAGTAACGGCGTCATAACTGCCCGGCTGCTCACCGGCTAATTGTTCGGCGGTCATTTGCCGGTAATCAACCTTGAGACCCGATTCCAATAAATGCAAGCGGGCAACCTGCAAAGGGACGGCGCCCATATCGATGCCGGTAACCAGTGCCCCGCGGGCCGTCATCGCCTCGGATAAAATACCGCCACCACAACCGATATCCGCGACTTTTTTGCCGTTTAGCGGGAAACGGCTGTCGATATAGTCAAGGCGTAAGGGGTTAATATCATGCAGGGGCTTGAATTCACTGGTCGGATCCCACCAGCGCGCGGCGATGGCCTCGAATTTGGCCACCTCCACATGATCGATATTATGGGCGTTAGGTATCATCGAGATAGCATACCTTAAAATGGCGGGGCAGGATAATCGCCGCTAACGAGTAGCGTTTACGCCGTAGCGGCTATGATTTACTGCCGATTTTATTCCCCCACTCCCTGGCCTTGGCCAGCAAGGCGTGCTCGTCCATTTGCGTGAGCACTCGATCCTTAAGTAATTGCTGGCCGGCCACCCACACGTCGGTAACTTGATGGCGCCCGGTGGC
>DATECT010000186.1:0-13154 GCA_035286765.1 Gammaproteobacteria bacterium | reverse complement strand
GCCCATAAAGCTCCCCTGCCGGGCCGGGTTCTGCTAAGCTAAAGCTGTTGCTAATTAAGCCAACATCCTGACTAACCGCCCCTAAGCGCTGAATAGCTCATGGTGCAGGGCTAACGAAAGGCTACTGATGATCTCAGCCGGTTGGAATAATTCTCTTACCCGCGCGTTGCGTGAACGCGGGGTGGAACATCTCGTCCCGCTTGTTAATGGGGTGTTGGTGTTGGCGCTGGCCTATAGCTTTGCGCAATTGACGTGGACTTTATGGCCGGCGCCGGTCATTGCCGATAGACCCGCGCTGCCCGCCAGCAGTCCCCAAGCGACCAACACCACCAACGCGCCGCTAGCGGCAGGGGACATTGTCAACTGGCACTTGTTCGGCAAGCCCGAGGCCGCCGGCAGCCCCCAGGCAGCACCGGAAACCGCGCCGGAAACCCCGCTTAACCTATCCTTGCGCGGGGTCGCGGCCTCCGATGACCCCACCAGCGCGTGGGCCATTATCGCCAATGAGGGCGGCAAAGAGAGCGCTTACGCGATTAATGGGGAGCTGCCGGGCGGGGCGATATTAAAGGAGATTCATGCCGACCATGTCATTCTGCTGCGCAATAACCGTAATGAGACCTTGAGCCTGCCCAAGAACCCCGACCCCAACCGGGCGGCTGCGCTGCCGGCCGTTCCGCTACCGGATGCCGCCAATACCCCGCCACCCAACCTCGGTACCCCGGAGATTAACGAACCCGTTGAACCAGACCGCGCCATCAACCCCGAACAGCCGGAGGTGGGCGCCATGTTGCGCAATTATCGTGATGCGCTGGCGGCAAATCCCCAAAGTTTGATAGGCTTAGCGCAGACCGAGCCGGTTCAAGAGAGTGGAAAATTCTTAGGTTATCGCCTCCAGCCCGGCAGTGATGTAGTGCTGTTCCAGCGCCTGGGGTTAGAGCCAGGGGACTTAGTCACGGCCGTGAATGGTGTTATCCTGGATAATCCGGCCAAGGGCGAGGAGGCAGTAAAGGCCCTCGCCACCGCCAGTCAACTGCAACTGGCCATCACCCGCAACGGCGAATCCAAGACACTGAGTTTTCCCATAAGATGAAAATATTTCATATTAATATAGCCCTAACAAACAGCCGGTACGAGGCTCAAAACCAGTGACATCAAAAAATCCGTCTAGCCATTGGTGGCCGCTTAGTACCAGGCGCGCCCATTACTTTAGGAATTTACTGGCAGGCCTGCTACTGGTTAGCCCGCTTGCCTTCGCCGAACCGGTTACCCTGAATTTCAAGGATGCCGATATCCAGGCGGTGATCTCCACGGTGGCGGAAATCACCGGCAAGAATTTTATCGTCGACCCGCGTGTGAACGGCAAGGTCACCATTATCTCATCGCGCCCCATGGATAAGGACGAGATCTACCAGGTATTCCTATCCCTATTAGAAGTGCATGGCTTTGCCACCGTGCCTGCCGGCGGCAACGCCATCAAGATCATTCCCGATGCCAATGCGAAATTCAATAACATCCCCACCGCCACCGATGCCGAACCCGGCTCCGGCGACGAAATCATTACCCGCGTCATCGAGGTGAATAAGGTGCAGGCCGCGCAACTGGTACCGATCCTGCGTCCCTTGATCAGCCCACAGGGCCATATGGCGGCCTTTCCGCAGAATAACCTGCTGGTGGTATCCGACCGTGCCGCCAACACCGAGCGCTTGGCCCAGATCATCCGCCGCATCGACCAGCCGAGCACCGATCAGGTGGAGATTATCCCGCTGCAATATGCCTCCGCCGCGGAACTGGTGCGCATCCTTACCACCCTGGAACAGCAGGCGTCGCGCAACGACCCTAGCGCCAAGCAGACCACGTTGATTGCCGATGACCGCACCAACAGTATCCTGGTCAGCGGCGACAAAGGCGACCGGCTGCGTATCCGCGCCACCATCTCTCATTTAGACACACCTATCCAGCAGAGCGGCGGCAATATCCATGTGGTTTACCTGCGCTATGCCAAGGCCAAGGACTTGGTGCCGGTGCTCACCGGTATCAGCGCCGGCAAGGATAAGGGCGGCTCGGTGCTGGACGGCGGCGCAGCACCACCTCCTGTCACCCCCACCCAGCCGACCCAGCCGGAGGGTGGCGCTCCACCCCCGCCGGCCCCCTTTACCAATACCGGCACACCCCCCGTGAATGGCGGGGCGTCCAAGAATATCCCGCTAAGCATCCAGGCGGACGAGAGCACCAATGCCTTGGTCATCACTGCCTCGCCCGATGCCTTCCGCGCGCTGGAGGGGGTGATTCGCCAACTGGATGTACGCCGCGCGCAAGTGGCGGTCGAGGCGGTGATCGCCGAGGTTACCTCCGACAAGGCCAATGAACTGGGCATCCAATGGCGTTTTAGCGGCGGCGAAGATTCCGTCGGCACGATCGGCAATGCCGCCATCGCCTCCGGAGACATCAATCTTAGTGTCCCCTCAAGCCTGCAAGGCCTGACCTTGGGCTTCTTCAGGGGCAACGGCGTTGATCTGCGCGCCTTGATTCGTGCCATAGCCAGCGATTCCGATGCCAATCTACTCTCTACCCCTACCCTGATCACCATGGATAATCAGGAGGCGGAGATCGTGGTCGGCCAAAACGTGCCGTTCGTGACCGGCTCGTTTACCAATACCGGCGCCACCACGGGTGCCACCAACCCCTTCCAGACCATCCAACGCCAGGACGTGGGGCTAAAGCTCAAGATCAAACCCCAGGTCAATGAGGGCGATGCAGTTAAGCTGGAGATCGAGCAAGAGGTCTCCAGTATTGCACCGGGCACCACCGGGGCCTCTGACCTGATCACCAATAAGCGCTCCATTAAGACCGTGGTCACGGTAGATGACGGCAAGATCGTGGTACTTGGCGGCCTGATCGACGATAATCTCACCGAAAGTGTCCAGAAGGTCCCGTTCCTGGGCGATGTACCGGTGCTCGGTGCGCTGTTCCGCAATACCCGCACGACGCGCACCAAGCGCAATCTTATGGTATTTCTACACCCGGTGATCCTGCGCGATCCGGTAGATAGTGCACGTCTCGCCAATAGCAAGTATAATTTCATCCGCGCCAAGCAATTGGAAACCGCGCAGGACGGCGTTGCCCTGATGCCGGACGAGACTTCGCCCGCCCTGCCACCGATCGATGAATTCCTGACACTACCGCCGCCCTTCCCTGAAAGTTCCTCAGTCGAGGGCGCGCCGCCGGGCGCTAACGCGCCTGCCGTAAACCCATGAGGCTGGTCTCCACACAACCACCCACACCATCGCTCACACCAGCGCCTGCTGCGCCGGTCACGCCGAGCCTAGAAAGCGCGCCGCCGCAACCCGTGCAGCGCCTGCCGTTTACCTATGCCAAACGCCATGGCGTCTTGGTTACCGGCAGCGAAGAAGGCCGCGTATTAGTTAGTTGCCGGCCCGGCGTGACCCCGCTCACCCTGGCCGAATTGCGCCGCTATCTGGGGCAGCCGCTGAAGCTGCAAAGCATACCCGCGGACAAGTTCGAGACCCTGCTGCAACGCGGTTACGAAAACGATTCCAGCCAGGCCATGCTGATGATGGGCGACCTGGGCGAAGACATGGACCTGTTCCGCGTCGCTCAGCAACTGTCCCAGCCGGAAGACCTGCTGGAGAGTGAAGACGATGCGCCGATCATCCGCCTGATCAACGCCCTGCTCACCGAGGCCATCAAGGAAAACGCCTCGGATATCCACATCGAACCCTTTGAAGAACGCCTGGTGGTGCGCTTTCGCGTCGATGGCGTGCTGCGCGAGGTGATCGAGCCTAATCGCGGCCTGGCGCCGCTGCTGGTGTCGCGCATCAAGGTCATGGCCAAGCTCGATATCGCGGAAAAGCGCCTGCCGCAGGATGGCCGCATCTCCTTGCGCATCGCCGGGCGCGCCGTGGACGTGCGCGTCTCCACCCTGCCCTCCGGGCACGGCGAGCGCGTGGTGCTGCGTCTGCTCGATAAACAGGCCGGGCGTCTCGACCTGGAACACCTGGGCATGCCGCCCGCCACGCTGACCGTTATGGATAAGATCATCCATATGCCGCACGGCATCATGCTGGTCACCGGCCCCACCGGCTCCGGCAAGACCACCACCCTCTATGCCGTGCTGACGCGCCTCAACGACAAGAGCCGCAATCTCATGACCGTGGAAGACCCGATCGAATACTTCCTCGACGGCGTCGGCCAAACCCTGGTGAACACCCGCGTGGACATGACCTTCGCACGCGGCCTGCGCGCCATCTTGCGCCAAGACCCCGACGTGGTGATGGTCGGCGAAATCCGCGACCTGGAGACCGCGCAGATCGCGGTGCAGGCCAGCCTTACCGGCCACTTAGTGCTATCCACCCTGCACACCAACAGCGCGGTGGGCGCGGTGACGCGCCTGCGCGACATGGGCGTCGAACCTTTCCTGCTCGCATCGAGTCTTATCGGTGTGCTGGCGCAGCGCTTGGTGCGGCTATTATGCACGCACTGTAAACAACCCTATCGGGCAAACGAGATCGATTGCGAACTGTTCGGCCTGTCGCGCGATAACCCGCCCACACTTTACGCCGCAGTGGGCTGTAGTCACTGCAACCACCTCGGTTACCGGGGCCGCACCGGCATTTACGAACTCATCCCGGTGGACGACAAGATGCGCGCCATGATCCACGCCGGCACCGGTGAACATGCCCTGGAAAAATACGCGCGCACCATGTCGACCAATATCCGCGAAGACGGACTGCGCCGGGTATTGGCGGGCCATACTACGCTGGAGGAAGTGCTGCGTGTTACGCGGGAGGATTAGTAGCGAGTGGCTAGTAGCTAGTGGCGAGGAGAATCAAATGCACCTCCCAGCCACTAGCAACTGTTTTATCTCGCTACTCGCCACTACTTTATCTCGCTACTCGCCACTAGCGACTCGCTACTGTTTATTATGAGCGCCTTTGAATTTTCCGCGCTGGATGCCACGGGACGCAACCGCAAGGGCGTGCTGGAAGGCGATACGCCGCGCCAAATCCGCAGCCAACTACGCGATAAAGGCTGGACCCCGCTGGCCGTTGAGGAGGTGCGTCAGCGCGAGGCACGCAGCAGTAGCAGCGGTTTCCAGTTTAGCTTCCGGCGCGGCATTAGCCCCACCGACCTCGCCCTGCTTACCCGTCAGCTTGCCACCCTGGTGCATTCCGGCCTGCCCATCGAGGAGACCTTGCGCGCGGTCTCGCAGCAAACCGAAAAACCGCGCATAAAAAGCATGTTGATGGCGGTGCGCTCGCGCGTGCTGGAAGGCCACTCGCTGGCCGCGGCACTCAACGATTTTCCCGTAGTGTTCCCCGATCTTTACCGCGCCACGGTCGCCGCCGGCGAGCAATCCGGTTATCTGGATGTGGTGCTGGAACGTCTCGCCGACTATACCGAAAGCCGCCAGCAACTACGTCAGAAAATCATGCTCGCCTTGATTTATCCCGTGCTATTAACCGGCGTGGCCATTTTGGTGGTCACCGCCCTGCTGGCCTATGTGGTGCCGCAAGTGGTGCAGGTGTTCGAGAATATCGGCCAGCAGTTACCGGTGCTGACGCGCGGTCTGATCGCCGTGAGCGATTTTATCCGTGCCTACGGGCTCACCCTGTTATTCGCCATCGTACTACTCAGTGTAGCGTTTGTGTTCTTAGTGCGCCGCGCCGGTCCGCGCTATCGCTTTCATCAAATTCTGCTCAAGCTGCCGTTGATCTCGCGCTTGATCCGCGGCCTCAATGCCGCGCGCTTCTCGCGTACCTTCAGCATCCTCACCGCCAGTAGCGTGCCGGTGTTGGAGGGCCTGCGCATCTCCGCCCAGGTATTATCCAACCTGCCGATGCGCAAGGCCGTGGAAGAGGCCGCCGCCCGGGTGCGCGAGGGTGCCAGCCTGCACGTGGCATTGGAGCGCAGCCATTACTTTCCGCCCATGACCATCCACCTGATCGCCAGCGGCGAGACCAGCGGCAATCTGGAATTGATGCTGGAGCGCGCCGCGCAGACCCAAGAGCGCGAAATGGAAACCCTGATGGCGGCCCTAGTCGGCTTATTCGAACCCTTCCTTATCCTGGCGATGGGGGGTATCGTGCTGGTGATCGTGATCGCGATTCTGTTACCGATTTTTGATCTTAATCAGTTGGTGAAATAGTAATCAGGCGCTTGTCCTGAAATATATTTTGTTAAATTTTTTTCCATTGCCCAAGGTTGCTCATGAACACTCAGCGTAAACGTATTTATTCAGGTTTTACCCTCATCGAAGTCATGGTGGTAGTAGTCATCCTCGGCATCTTGGCCGCCATCGTGGTGCCCAAGGTCATGGACCGCCCCGACGCAGCGCGTATCACCAAGGCTAAGCAGGACATCCGCACCTTGGAGGGGGCGTTGAATCTCTATAAGTTGGATAACTTTAATTATCCGACCACCGATCAAGGCCTGGAGGCCTTGGCCAAGAAACCGACCACCCCGCCCGAGCCGCGCAATTGGAAGGAAGGCGGTTACCTCGATCGCGTGCCGAACGATCCGTGGCAACGCCCTTATCAATATCTGAGCCCGGGCACCCATGGCACTCTCGATATCTACACGCTCGGCGCCGATGGCCAGACCGGCGGTGAAGGCACCAATACCGATATTGGCAATTGGGAGTTGGAGTAAGTCGTGACGGGTAAACGGTGATGAGTAATGGGTAATGGAACTAGCATTAGGGCTACCCGGATTAACAGGGATGCATTCGCATGCCCACTGCCGCATTTCGCCCACCTCCTGTTAAACTTTGCACCCATCACAATGACACTACGCTATCCTGCTCCGTGTCATTGCCCCAGCCAGGCTATCCATAGCCTGGCGCTCACGAGCTTCACTCGCTCGCCCCATCACTCATTACCCATCACGCGCCCTAGGGAATTCCCCATCACCCCTCGCACGCCCCAGCGCGGCTTCACGTTACTGGAATTACTGGTGGTGCTATTCATTATCGGCATCACGCTCAGCTTTGCGATGCTCTCGGTAGGCGACCGCACCAAGGAACATAGCGTCCAACAAGAAGCACAGCGCCTGGCGGCACGCCTGGCCCTGGCGGGCCAGGAGGCTATTCTCGGAGCGAAGGAATTGGCGTTGCAGGCCACTAGCGAGGGTTATCAGTTTCTGGTGCTTGATAACGGCGAGTGGCAGGTGCTCAAAGATGAAGAGTTGCGCCCGCGCCGCCTGCCGGTGGGCATGCAACTCAAACTTACCCTGGAGGGCGAAAGTGCCGTGCCCATTAGCAATCAAACTGCTGACCAAGAAAAGCGCGGCAAGCAGGCGGAAAAAACGGCGCGTATTTACTTGTTATCCAGCGGTGAGATGACCCCCTTCGAGGCGCGCCTGCAGGATGACGCTAGCCACTATTTCATCAACGGCAGCGCCACAGGTAAATTGGAATTGCGCGCTACGCCAGCCGATGCCCAACAAAATACCGGCAATGCCTAAGTGAGTGAATAGTCAATGTTACGCCAGGTATCCCCGGCTTAAGTAATGTATCCGCTACGTCGACACGCGGGCTTTACCCTGCTCGAGGTTATGGTGGCCTTGGCGGTGCTCGCCATCGCCCTGGCCGCGCTGGTGAAGGGGGTGAGCGCCAACGTCGATAACTCGGCCTACCTGCGCGACCGCACCTTGGCGCACTGGGTGGCCATGAATAAAATCGCCGAGGCGCAAGTGCGCCATGACTGGCCGGCGGTGGGATCAAGCGAGGGCACCGCGCTCATGGCGGTGCGCGAGTGGCATTGGAAAATAATCATCGCCGCCACCGCCGACCCCAATGTGCGGCGCATGGATGTGGAGGTGCGCGCCAATGCCCGTGATACCCAAGCCCTCACCAAATTAATCAGCTATCTCGGTAAACCGTGCGATAGCAAAAACCCTTGCACCTAAAGGTATCCTTTTAAGTGCACCATTCAAATAAACACCTGCCCGCCAGAGACGACAGCGGATTCACGCTGCTGGAATTGCTGGTTGCGCTATCCATCTTTGCCGTATTGGCCACTATGGCCTATGGTGGTCTGCGCTCCGTGCTCGACACGCGCGCACGCGCGCAAGTGCAGACTGCGCAGTTGGCCGAACTGCAATTGGCCTTCACCTTCATTGAACGTGATCTTGAACAAATCCTGGCGCGCGGCATCCGCGATAGTTTTGGCGACCCACAGCCGCCTATCCGTGGCGTCGAGGAAGGCACGCCATTGCTGGAATTTACCCGTAACGGTTGGCGCAATCCCGCCGCCCAGGCGCGCAGCACTTTGCAACGCGTCGCTTATCGCGTACAAGAACACCGGCTGTTGCGCTCCGCCTGGCCGGTGCTCGACCAGGCGCAGACCAGCAAGCCGCAAGACACCGTGCTCATCGAAAAAATTAACACCGCCGAGGTGCGCTTCGTCGATAAAGAGCTGGCCGCACAGCGCGCCTGGCCTATCGCCGAACGCAGCACTAACGTCACCCAAGTGCTGCCGCGCGCCATCGAATTTACTATCGATATAGAGGGCTGGGGACGCATCACGCGTTTGTTTCGTATTGTCGAGTCTGCCCAGTGAGCACGCTCCACTTGCAGCCTATTACGTCCTGTTTACGGCACGCCCAACGCGGCGTGGCCCTGCTGACGGCCTTGCTGGTCACCGCGATTATTGCGATCATCGCCGTGAATATGGCCTCCACTCAGCAACTGGATATCCGCCGCACCGGCAACATCTTCGACGTGGATCAGGCCTATCTCTACACCCTGGGCATCGAAAGCTGGGCGCAGAACTTGCTCGCCAAGGATTTTCTAAAAAACCCCGCCGTGGATAATCTCAGTGAGGATTGGGCCAGCGCACTGGCACCCATCAAGGTGGAGGGCGGCAAGGTGGCGGCGGAGATTCTCGATATGCAGGGCCGCTTTAATCTAAATAATCTGGTGGGGCAGGACGACAAGCCCAGCGACGAGGACGTAAGAATTTTTCAGCGCCTGCTGATTGGTTTAAAACTGGAGCCGGAGTTGGTGCAGCCGCTTATCGATTGGATCGATAAGAACGTCGAATTGACCATCCCCAATGGCGCGGAGGATGTGGAATATTTAAAGCACGCACCGCCCTACCGCACCGCCAACGCCCCGCTCACCAGTCCCAGTGAACTGCTGCTCATCAAAGGCTTTACGCCGGAGGTGTATGCCCGCATTGCGCCGTTTATCGCCACCTTGCCCACCTTGCCCCAACCCACCAAGATTAATGTGAATACCGCGCCGGCCCAAGTATTAGCCTCTTTAGCTGATAATATGAGCTTGGCGGACGGCGAGGCCTTGGTGAAGGCGCGCAAGACCAAAGCCTTTGCCACCTTGGAGGAATTTAAGTTACACCCGGCCTTGGCGGGCCGCGAGATCAAAACGGATAAACTGGCGGTGTCCACTAGCTACTTTTTGGTCGCCGCCAGTAGCCAAGCGGGGCGCGCGCAGGTACAGTTGTACAGCTTGCTGTACCGCGATCCCGAAGATAAGGTAAGGGTCATAATGCGCGGTCAGGGTGCTTTTTAGCGCCTATGTTATTTTGCTGAAAATTTTTAGAGGGTTACGTGCGTAATCGATTATTTATCCGCCTGGGTTCGACTGTCCCGCAAACCGATGCCGATAAGCCGGCAACGGTAAGCTGGCTGGCGCTGGCCGGCTCGGGCGAGCCCTTGGGCGCCGTGCATAGCGGCACCCTGCAAGAGGCCGCCGCCGCGGGCGTGGGTTACCAGATCGTGGTGTTGGTGCCGGGCAGCGCGGTGTTGCTCACGCGCGCCGCGGTGCCCAGCACCAACCGGCAGCGTATTGCACGCGCGCTGCCATTCGCACTGGAGGAGCAACTGGCCAGCGACGTGGAGCAGTTGCACTTCGCCATTGGCCGCCGTCAGGCGGATCAACAGATCAGCGCCGCCGTGGTGGGCCGCACCGACATGGACGCCTGGCTCGCGGCGCTCCAGCAAGCCGGTATCCACGCCGATTGGCTGGTGCCGGAGACCCTCGCCGTGCCTAGGGCGGCGGATAGTTGGTCTGTCTTGGTGTTCGACGCCGATACCGGGACGGACGCTAGTGCCGCACCGGCGCAAACTGCGCTTGCCCTGGTCAGCACGGATGAGCAGGCGGGTTTTGCCACCGATGCCGACAATCTCGAACTGATGCTGACCAGCACCTTGGCCAATGCAGCGGAACACAAACCTGCCGGCATCCATCTGATTAATTGCAGCGCATCGGCCAGCGGCATCGTGCCGGATAGCGTGGCGCGCGAATTTGATATTGCCGTAACGGCGGATACCCGCAACGACCATCCGCTGATGATCTTGGCTAAGGGTTTTGATGAAGAAAACGCCATCAATTTATTGCAGGGCGATTACAGCCGGCGCGAACAGCTAGGTAAACTATGGCGGCCTTGGCGCGCCGCCGCCGCGCTGTTGCTGATCTGGTTGGTGTTGCAGGGCGGCATGATGTGGCGCGAGATTAGCCAGTTGAGCCGCGAGTCGCAACAACTACAGCAACAGATACAGCGCGTATATATGCAGGCCTTTCCCGATGCGCGCAACGTGGTCAACCCGCGCGTGCAGATGCAGCAGCGCCTGGACAGCCTGCGCGCCGGCCAGGGACAGGGCGGCAAGGGCTTTTTAGAGCTGCTGGCGCGCAGCGGCGGGCCCTTAAAGGACACGCCCAATCTGGATTTGCGCAACGTGAGCTATAAAGAGGGCCAGCTTAACCTGGATCTTTCCATTAAAGACTTACAGGCCCTGGACCAACTCAAGCAGCGCCTGACAGGCCAGGCCGCGTTGAGCGTCGAGATTCAATCGGCCACGTCGCAGGAAGACAAGGTGCAGAGCCGCCTCCAGATACAGGCCAAGAAATTATGACGCACGCGCCAACGACCTTCCCCCGCCCCGCCGCCAGACCATGTGATCACTACACATCACTGTTTTTTGGTGCGCACGCAAACGCTGCAAGAGAGGCCTTCACATGAGGGCTTGGTTTGCCCAATTACGCCCCAACGATCGCCGCGCGCTGATTATCGGGCTCGCCGTGCTAGTGGTCGTGCTGGGTTACCTGTTCATCTGGGAACCCGCCGCCAAGCACTTAGTGCAATTGCGCCAAACCGTAAACGAACAGCAAACCCTGCTCACCTGGATGCAGCAAGCCGCCCAAGAGGTGCAGCAACTGCGCGGCAGTAACAGCGGCGCGGCCAAGATAGCTGATGGCCAGTCGTTGCTTGCCGTGGTCGATCAATCCGCTAAGAGCGGCCACTTGGGCACGGCCATGAAACGCGTCGAACCGGAGGGTCAGAATACCGTGCGCGTGTGGTTCGAGCAGGCCAACTTTGACGACTTAGTGCTGTGGCTGGAAGGCCTGCAGCGCAGCCATGGCGTGCGCGTAGCCAATATCGTCATCGAGCGCCAGACTACCCCCGGCCTGGTGAATGTGCGCCTCTCCCTGGAAGGCGGCAGCGCATGAAATCATTACTGCGTTATACCGGACTCGGCCTGCTGGCCTATTTGATATTCCTGGCAGCCACCTTGCCGGCGACGCGTGCTTACCCTCTACTGAAGGAGCGTCTGGCCCCGCTGCAACTGTACGGCGTGCAGGGCACGCTATGGTCGGGCCGCGCCTCCGATGCTGATCTTAAAGCCTATCGATTAGGCAGGCTTAACTGGCAATTGAATCCCTGGGCGCTGCTGTTGGGCCGCCTGGAAATTGCCTGGACCGCCCGTAAGGAAAACGGTATGGCCCAGGGGCGGATTGCCCGCACCTTAACAGGCAAGGTGCGGATCAGCGACTTGACCGCCGACATCCCTGTGAGCGAGTTGGGCGGGCTGGTAAACCTCGGTCAGGTCAGACCGGACGGGGTGCTGCGCGTAAAGCTCAGCGATGTAACCATGGACGGCCACCTACTGGTGGCGGCACACGGCACCCTGGCCTGGGAAAACGCCCGCGTGTTAACATCCCAGGCCGTCGCACTCGGCAATTTCATCCTGAATTTAGACACCGGCGCGGCGGGCATAACAGGCACGCTGCTGGATAAAGGCGGCCCGCTCAAGGCCCAGGGCGTGCTCACCGTGAAACAACAAGGCAGCTATCAATTCAGCGGCGCATTCACCCCGCAACCGGGCACCGCACAGGCACCGCTTACCCAGGCCTTGGACTGGTTAGGCGCCCCCGGCGCCGATGGTAGAATCAGCGTCTCCTGGTCAGGCATGTTGCCCGGCGTAAGCGCCGCGCCCGCCAAGCCCCCGCTGCCCAACGCACCCATCACCCAAGTCCAATTTCCCAAGGATGCAATTTTGCGGGCCGCGCTCGCAGATGGTAATGGGTAAACGGTGATGGGTAATGAGTAAAGTACCACCATCACCCATCACCCGTCTCATTGTTGCAGAAACCTTACAGATGCCTTCTCTCTCGGCACGCTCCATCTACTGAGCGCAACCGTAAATTACCCCTATTGTTGTAAATCAATAGTTACAGATGCCCGCCGCCTAGCCCTCGTCTTGCTTTAAAAATAATCAGTTAATTCAACTAGTTGTATATTTGGCATAACTCTTGCTGATAACTAACTGCGTTGACTCATTCATTATCTGCAATGAGCAAAGTCTAAAAAGGAGTTTAGCTATGGAAAATAACAGGGGAATGCCATGGAAGGTGCTGCGCCTGCTTGCCGGGTTGTCTTTATTATTGCTCAGCGCCGTTGCGCAGGCCTCACACCAGCCGATTACGATCTTTTCCCAAGACGACGATGATGATATCTATGCCAGCTATTACCCCGGGCACAATCAAGCCCCGGGCACTCTAAATACCTCTTTTTTCTCTAGAGCCGGATATTATTATGGCCCGAATGCTTTGGGAGTCACGCTCAATCTCGGGAGGCTAGAGGGTTTTTATCGATTCAGCGTAACGAGCATCGGCGCGCTGCCGCGCGGTCTTACCAACGTCGGGTTTACCCTCAGCAGACAAACAGGGCCCAATACCTACAGAGAAGTATTCAGCCTCACGGGTTTAGGCAGTTTTATGTATTACGCCAGTGCTAACAATTATCTGGGCACGGTGTATGCCTACGCCGTCCCCGAGCCCCATCAATGGGCAATGATGCTAGTGGGCCTAGGCTTAGTGCTTTATCAACTGCGCC
>DATECT010000185.1:0-4704 GCA_035286765.1 Gammaproteobacteria bacterium | reverse complement strand
TCCACCGGGCTTGAGCACGCGATACACGGAGGCCAGCGCAGCATCTTTATGCGTGACATTGCGCAGACCAAAGGCGATGGTGATGCAATCAAAGTGGTCGCCGGGAAAGGGCAGATTTTCGGCATTGGCCTGCACGTATTCCACGTTACCTATAATACCTTTATCCGCCAAACGCTCGCGCCCGTGCCTAAGCATGGCCGCGTTAATATCGGCGACGACAACGCTTCCTTGCGCGCCAACCCTGGCGGCAAATTTCATGGCGAGATCGCCGGTGCCGCCGGCCAGATCGAGCACCCGCTGGCCGCTGCGCACACCGCTCATTTCCAGGGTGTAGCGCTTCCACAGGCGGTGGATGCCGAGCGACATGACATCGTTCATGACATCATACTGCGCCGCCACCGAGTCGAATACGCCCGCGACCTTGCCGGCCTTCTCTTCAACCGGCACTTCCTGGAAACCAAAATGGGTGGTACGTCGCTGTTCAGTCATGGCTGTCTCAACGGCAAGCTGTCTGGTTAGGGAAGCTCTGAATAAGTCCGTCCAGGACTTCTCAGAGCACGAAAAGCAAAAACGTGGTTTTTGCTTTTCTTCATTTTTCAAACACTTGCGTGTTTGAAAAATGGCGGTGCATCCCTGCACCGCAGGAACCTCTGACTTAATCAGAGGTTTCTTAGGTTTATTTGCTTGAGAATAATACAGCACCTTACGGGCGCCGATCACGCTTGTTTGCGCTGATAGCCGGCTTTATCCAAGCGATCGAGATAGGCCTGCCACCATTCGGCATAGTGCACACCCAAATCATGCAGCAGATTCCAAGAGTAGAGGCCGGTATTATGACCGTCGTCAAAATGCAGGCGTACCGCATAGCTGCCTACCGGGTCGATGGCGCTAATATTAACGTTTTCCTTACCGACTTGTAAGACTTCCTGGCCCGGCCCATGACCGCGCACCTCCGCCGAGGGCGAGTAGACACGCAAATATTCGCAGGGCAGATTAAAACGCGCGCCATCATCGAAGGCGATTTCCAGGACCCGCGATTTCTGGTGCAATTTTATTTCGGTGGGACGGGGGGTATTTTTTGGCATGGATGCTCTGTTGGGTAAGTGGCGAGTAGCTAGTGACGAGGAAAAGCTTGTACTCGCTACCAGCCACTGCCTTTACAATATATACCGCGTTAGATCTTCGTCTTCCAGCAGCTTACCCAGGTGTTTATCCACATAGGCGGCATCAACCTCTATGGTTTGACCGGGCATCTCGGAGGCATCAAACGAGACCGTTTCCAGCAAGCGTTCCATGACCGTATGCAAGCGCCGTGCGCCGATATTTTCAGTGCGCTCATTCACCTGCCAAGCCACCTGCGCGATGCGCTCAATACCGTCCGATGTAAAGCGCACCTGCACGCCCTCCGTTCCCAACAAGGCGGCGTATTGCTCGGTAAGCGAGGCATCCGGCTCGGTGAGGATGCGCACGAAATCCTGCGCGGTGAGTGCGTTCAACTCCACGCGAATAGGCAAACGGCCCTGTAATTCGGGGATCAGATCGGAGGGCTTGGAAAGATGAAACGCGCCCGAGGCGATGAACAAGATATGGTCGGTTTTCACCATGCCGAATTTGGTCGAGACGGTGCTGCCCTCCACCAGTGGTAATAGATCGCGCTGCACGCCCTCGCGCGACACGTCCGGTCCGCTCGTCTCGCCGCGCCGGGCGATCTTGTCGATCTCGTCGATAAAGACGATGCCATTCTGCTCCACGTTCTGCAAGGCATTCGATTTAAGCGCCTCTTCATCGATGAGCTTAGCCGCCGCCTCGTCGGTGAGCAGCTTTAGGGCGTCTTTTACCCGTAGCTTGCGTGAGCGCGTGCGGCTACCCGCCAGATTCTGAAACATGCTCTGCAACTGGCCGGTCATTTCTTCCATGCCGGGCGGGGCCATGATCTCCACACCGATGGGCATGGTACTGACCTCGACCTCGATCTCCCTATCGTCCAGGTCGCCTTCGCGTAATTTTTTGCGGAATTTCTGGCGGGTAGGCGGCTCCTCGCTGGCGGCGGTATGTGATTCCACCTCAGCAGGGTAGCTTACTGTCTCGCGTGCCGGGCGCAGCAGAATATCGAGGATGCGCTCCTCGGCGCTGTCCTGGGCGCGGTGGCGCACCATTTTCATTGCCTCTTCGCGCGTCAGCTTCATCGCGCTATCGACCAGGTCGCGGATGATGGATTCCACATCGCGCCCCACGTAGCCGACCTCGGTAAACTTGGTGGCCTCCACCTTGATAAACGGCGCATTGGCCAGTTTCGCCAGACGCCGCGCGATCTCGGTCTTGCCCACGCCGGTGGGGCCGATCATTAAAATATTTTTGGGCGTGATCTCATTACGCAGCTCTTCGGGAACCTGGCTGCGCCGCCAGCGGTTGCGCAGGGCGATTGCCACGGCGCGCTTGGCGGCAGCTTGTCCGATAATATGCTTGTCCAATTCCTGGACAATTTCGTTGGGGGTCATGGTCATATACTGCGCCAGCGCACGGTCAACCCGCGGCGGACAATTCCTCTATAGTGACATTGTGATTGGTAAACACACAAATATCAGCAGCTAGGGCGAGACTCTTTTCGACGATGGAGCGAGCGTCTAGTTCCGTATTTTCCAGCAAGGCGCGCGCCGCGGATTGCGCAAACGGCCCGCCCGAGCCGATCGCCATTAAACTATGCTCCGGCTCAATCACATCACCGTTGCCGGAAATAATCAATGAGGTAGTTTTATCGGCCACTATCAGCAAGGCCTCCAAGCGGCGCAACAGCCGGTCGGTGCGCCAATCCTTCGCCAGCTCTACCGCCGCGCGCGTTAGATTGCCTTGGTGTTTTTCCAGCTTAGCCTCGAATCGCTCAAACAGGGTGAAGGCATCTGCCGTGCCGCCGGCGAAGCCCGCGATCACTTGATCATGGTAGAGGCGGCGCACCTTGCGCGCATTGTGTTTCATGATGGTATTGCCGATTGATACCTGGCCGTCACCGCCGATCACCACCTTGCCGTTGCGGCGTACCGATACAATGGTTGTTGCGTGATATTGCTCCACGTGGTAATCCTTTATGCTAAAGATAACAATTGTACGTCAGGACAGGCCAGCCAGGCTTAATTTAGGGCAGCAACCGTTCCGCCGCGTATAACTCGGCCAGGGTCTCACGCACGCGCACCACATGTGCCTGCACGCCATCCACCATCACCTCCGCCGCACGCGGACGGGTATTATAGTTTGAACTCATGCTCATCCCGTAAGCGCCCGCCGAGCAGATCGCCAGCAAATCACCCGCCGCCACGTTTAAGCGCCGCGCATGGCCCAGGAAATCGCCGCTCTCGCACACCGGCCCCACCACCTCATAGACCTGTTCGGCGCTGGTACTGCTACGCGGTTGCACCGGCTTGATGGCATGGTAGGCGTCGTAGAGGGCCGGGCGCATTAAATCATTCATGCCAGCATCAACGATGGCGAAATTCTTGTGCTCGTTGTGCTTCAGATATTCCACGCGGGTCAGCAATACCCCGGCATTGCCTACGATGGCCCGCCCCGGCTCAATTAATATTGTGTAATCTCGCCCGCGTAATTTCTCCAGCAAGGCCGCCGCGTATTGGGCAGGCTCGGGCGGTGTTTCGCCACTGTAGCTAATACCCAGCCCGCCGCCCAGATCCAGATGGCGTATGGCGATGCCATGCTGCTCCAGGCGATCGACGAGCTTTAGCACACGCTCCAGGGCGGCGACAAAGGGTTCGATTTCGGTAAGTTGCGAGCCAATATGACAATCGACCCCTAATACCTCGATATGTTGCATGGTCACGGCACGCGTGTAAACGTCAAACGCCGTGTCGATACTCACACCAAATTTGTTTTCGGCGAGCCCCGTGGAAATATAAGGATGGGTACGCGCATCAACATCCGGGTTAACGCGCAGCGAAATCGGCGCGCACGCGCCCATAACCGCCGCGACCGCATTGAGGCGTTCCAACTCCGCCTCCGATTCCACATTAAAACAGAAAATCTCGGCCTCCAGGGCCTCACGCATCTCATCTGGGCGCTTGCCCACCCCGGAGAATATCACCTTGCGTGGATCGCCGCCGGCGGCCAGTACACGCTGCAGTTCGCCGCCGGATACAATATCGAACCCTGACCCCAAGCGCGCCAGCACATTGAGCACAGCGATATTGGAATTGGCCTTAACGGCGTAGCAAATGAGGTGGTCGTATCCACTAAAGGCGAGATCGAAGGCGCGCCAGCATTCTTCAATGGCCGCGCGCGAATACACATAACACGGCGTACCGAAACGCGCGGCTAGCTGAGCGAGGTCCACGCCCTCGGCGAATAAGCGTCCCTCACGATAGCAAAAGTGATCCGTGGCCACGAGTGATAACGGCTTAGTGGGTATATTGCTTCGGCTGCTGTTCAGGCGGCAGATAGAGATCGCCCTTTTGCCCGCAGCCACTCAAGGCCATGGCTAGCGCAAGCGCCATTCCGGCCAGCCCCAGCAGGGGTTTGCTACTGTAAATTCGCATCTCGTTCCCTTCGATAAAGACCATTGTTTGGCGCCTCCCGTCCCTAACCCTAAAAACACTGCCTCGCAGCGCTAACGATACGGCCCGGTACTGGTGGAAGTATAAATTGGATGGCGGAGGCTGCCTATTGAAATCATCCGGCCAGCAGCCAGTGAGAAATAAGCTA
>DATECT010000184.1:0-3842 GCA_035286765.1 Gammaproteobacteria bacterium | reverse complement strand
TCTTTACCGACAGCGCTGCGGCAAAGGTTCAAGAGTTAATCAACGAAGAGGGCAATGCCGCCCTCATGCTGCGCGTGTTTATATCGGGCGGCGGTTGCAGTGGTTTCCAATACGGCTTCACCTTTGATGAAAACACCAATCAGGATGACACCAAAGTGGTAAACGGCGGCGTCACCTTATTGATCGACCCCATGAGCTACCAATACCTGGTAGGCGCCGAGATCGATTACTCCGAAGGCGTGGAAGGCGCTCAATTCGTCATTCGCAACCCCAATGCGACGACTACCTGTGGCTGTGGGTCATCCTTTTCGGTGTAATGCGAATGTGATGTGCGCGGTACTAAAAGGAGGCGGCGTGCCTCCTTTTAACGTTAATAAGCTTTAGTTTTGCCAAAAGAACATCCCTAAAAATGACTATTCTGCGCGCGCTAATGAATGGATTAATACTAACATTTTCAATGTTGCATGGGATTGCGCCATGAGTGCCCATGCTCGCGGCTTGGCCGGCGTCCCCGCCACCCAATCCAGCATCTCATCCATCGACGGCGACAAGGGCATACTAGCCTATCGCGGTTACCCCATCGACGTACTCGCCGCGCACAGTCATTATGAAGAAACCGCGCTGTTGCTGTTGGATGGCGAGCTGCCCTCGGCAGAGGCGCTGAGCACCTTCGACGCCGGGCTGCGCGCCCGGCGTACCTTAAAGCCCGACGTCATCACACTTATGCGCGGTCTGCCGCAGCATGGCCACCCCATGCACATGTTGCAGTGCATCGTGGCCAGCCTCGGCATGTTTTATCCCGACGAAATATCCCAGCCCACCAGCGCGCGCGCCTATGCCGACCCGGATTATGTGCGTACCATGTCGATCAAGATCATCGCGCGCATGCCCTTGCTGGTGGCCTACTGGGAGCGCCTGCGCCGCGGCGAAAAATTAATCGAACCGCGCGCCGACCTGGGGTTTGCCGCCAATTTTCTCTACATGCTTACCGGCAACGAGCCGGAGCCGTTCATGGCGCAGCTCATGGATGCCTGTTTGATCCTGCACGCCGAGCATACTATCAACGCCTCCACCTTCGCCGCCATGGTCACCGGCTCCACGCTGGCGCATCCCTACAGCGTCATCTCGGCGGCCATCGGCGCGTTGTCCGGCCCGCTGCACGGCGGCGCCAATCAGCGCGTGCTGGAGATGCTCGATGACATCGGCTCACCCGACAAGGTCAAGGATTGGCTCGACAAGAAACTCGCCGCCAAAGAAATCATCTGGGGCATGGGCCACCGCGAATACAACGTCAAAGACCCGCGCGCCGTCGTGCTGCACGGGCTCATCGAAAAACTCGCGCAACATCGTGGCGGCAAGGTCAGCCGCTACTACGACATCGCGCGCACCGTAGAAGAGGTAGCCAAGGACAGGCTGGCCGCCAAAGGGGTATACCCAAACGTGGATTTCTACTCCGGCATTCTCTACGCCGAACTCGGCATCCCCGCCGACCAATTCACCGTACTGTTCGCCGTCGCGCGCAGCGCCGGCTGGCTCGCGCACTGGAGCGAACAAATCGCCGACAACCGCATTTTCAGACCCACGCAGGTCTACACCGGCGAGCCGCTGCGCGAGTATGTGGTGCTTAAAGACAGATAAAAGATACAAGGGAAAAGATACAAGGGAAAATAAAAATCCTTCCTCTCCCTTCCGGGATAACCGGCGACTAGGCTGCGGTCGTTACGCAGTCTAGTCGCATAGCTAGTAGTTTCATCAAAGGGCCAAGGTGAGGGGGATCCGTCAGCTTACACTTTCTAAGTGCCGATAATTTCATTTAGCCCTTGAATAATTTGCGTCAACTGCTCAGGTGAAATGCGGCTAATCTTTTTCCCGATGCGTTCGGTAGAAAGCGTGCGGATTTGGCTGATCTTGACCCAGGATCGTTTAGGTAAACCCTTCGTCTCTAATTCGAGTGTCAGCGGAAAACCGGCGCGCTGAGCCTGACTGGTAATGGCCAGGCCAATGACCGTGCCGGAGCGCTCATTAAAGACATCATGGCTTAGGATGAGCACAGGCCGAATACCGGTTTGCTCATGTCCGCGGGTAGGGTTGAGATCAGCCCAGCGTACCTCTCCCCTTAATATTCGGGCCATTCACTCAAGCCTTCGGCGAGACCCTCCTCGGCTAGCCCTTGTTCAAAGCTGGGATCGAGTTTGGCGCATTCCCGGGCCAAACGGCTTCCTTCCAGACGTTCAAGCTTCTCCTCTACGGCCTGCTCAATAGCTTGGCTGCGGTTAGCAAAGACATGCTGATTCACGAGCCGATCGACACGCTCTAATATCGGGCTATCAATAGTAATCGCGACCTTGGTTTTACTCATGGGGCACTCCTTCTGGTATTACCATATATCATACCTTGGGCTGGGTCAACTATTGGGTTGATCGCGAAGTTATGTTTCAAGTTTTTTCGGTCCCCACGGCACGAAACCTCTGTCGTGCGGATTCGGATGCATGTACTGCGCGTCGGCGAGGGTAGTAAGTATCGCCGGTTCGACGCGAATATTGGCAAAAGGATTGTGGTAGCAATCGAGTCTTACAGCATCAGCCTTCACTCGCTTCAGCACGCCAACGACGCTAAGGGAGCGGAAAGTATCCTTTGTGACCTTCCTTTTGCCAAGGTACCCATGGCCGGTAACGGCGATTTTTTGGTTGGTTTGCAGTCCCAACACGATGCCGAATGAACCGAACATTGCTTTCGCGATGGTGAACGTATCTATCCAGTTCCAGGGTCCAGAGTTGTTGTATACAACTATCATGGTAGGCCGCATTCCTTCACATGAACGCTTGACTTGCGAGTAGGCTTCTTCGAGTAGTCTTTGTACGCGATCAGATGGCGCTACCGCACCAGGAAAGTTCGGTGTGCCCCAGGTTTTGTCCAAATTCTTATCTGCATCACTGGGGTCCAGTTGCTTAACTTCTGTAACTAAAGTGAGCGAATCCAATGACACACAGTAATCGGCAGTTTTCTGTGAACCTTCTGAGATCCGAGCGCACGCGATGCGGCGCTGTGAGCAGAGTTGCTCGAAGAGGTCTTCCGAGATAGTGGGTGTGCTCATCGCATGCCCCATGAAACATAACTCAAGATTGCATGTTGACTAGTAGCCGGGATAAATTCCACCCAAAATTACCTCATGGCGAGCCCCAGTGACATTCGGCAGATTCCCCGGCTTACCCTCCAAAGTTTGTTTCGCCAGCCAGGCAAAGGCCATCGCCTCTACCCACTCCGGATCAACACCATAAGCGGCTGTGGAATCCACCTGACAGGCTGGGAGTAAGTCGCGCAGGCGTTGCATTAAATGCGTGTTGTGCACGCCGCCGCCGCACACTAGCACCTGCCGGGTGTTGGGCGCGTGTTCGGTGATGGCCTGCGCGATGGAGGCGGCGGTGAGTTCGCAGAGTGTGGCCTGCACGTCTTGCGGCGGGATTGGCGCGCTCTGCGCACCGAGTTTGGTGTTCAGCCAAGCCAGATTAAAATATTCAAACCCGGTGCTCTTGGGCGCGGCGAGCTTGAAGTAGGGATCATCTAAAAGAGCGTCTAACAGCGGTTTTACAACGCGCCCCCCGGCAGCCCAGCGTCCATCCTCGTCCATGCGTTTATTGAGGTGTTGTTGAATCCAGGCATCCATCAAGGTGCTGGCCGGGCCGGTGTCGAAGCCGACTACGGGCCGGTTGGAGTCGGCTGGCAGCACGGTGATATTGGCAATGCCGCCGATGTTTACTACCACACGATTGTCAGTGGATGAGCGCAGCATGGCATTGTGAAAGGCGGGGGCTAAGGGTGCGCCTTGGCCGCCAGCGGCCATG
>DATECT010000183.1:0-4625 GCA_035286765.1 Gammaproteobacteria bacterium | reverse complement strand
ACCTATAGTTACGATGCGAACAGTAATGGTGCTACGCCCATCCCCGCCGCCGAATTATTCGGTTTCAGGTTGCGCGATACCGCCGTGCAATCGCGCGCGCAGGGCGCCGCTTGTACGGATGATGCCAACTGGGAGGACATTACCGACAAAAACGTCACGGAAATCACCCGGCTGCAATTTACCCGAACCACGCCGAGAATTATCGATATTGACGGCGTAGGCGCAAACCATAGCAAAATCAAAATAAGCGAGGTGAAGATTACGCTGGAGGGTCGGCTTAAAAACGACAGCCAAGTCACCCGGCAATTGGTGGAGACGGTACGTATTCGTAGCGATCAATGGACCGATTCATAACCCGCTTATCCATCCACGACGACCATGCACACTCTTAAAAATAACTTTGCCAAGCAGCAAGGCATGGCCACCCTGGTGGTCTCCATGGTGCTATTGCTGGCCATTACGTTGATGATATTTTCCAGCGCCAAGATCGGGGTGAGCGAGCAGCGTTCGGCCAGCAATGATGTGCGCGCCAAGGAGGCGATCGCCGTCGCCGAGGCGGCGATCGATAACGCCTTGCTCTATCTGGAGGCCAACAAGACCTTTGTCAATAACGCATCGAGCAGCAGCGGGTGGCTATATACCGGCGCGGGGGCCGCGAAGTGGCAGGCGTGCAGTAGTTCGGATTCCGCGCCGCCCTGCGGCAACGGCACCGCGAATGTGTATCCCTCTCTCATAGCGGGCAACTGGGCAAGGTATTCCAATGTACCTAATATGACGCCGCTGTCCAGCACCTACACCGCCGCCGTGCATTATGTCACGCCAAATCTGGGGACGGCAGCGTCGCCCGTTGTCTCCGACTATCCCACTATTCATATTATCGCCGACGTGAAATCGGCCACCGTGAACGGCGCCGATGTCGATCCGCTCGCCGGCCGCACGCAGGTTAAGCAAACCGTGCAGGGCTTCAGCCTGCTTAACACCAACCCGGATAGCGTGATGATGGCCGGCGGCAACGTGGGCCTGAGCGGCAGCTTTAAGATATGGGGCAACCCGACCGGGCTGCATACCATGATCGCCAGCAGCAGCACCGCTACTAATCCCCCGGCAGCGGATTATATTAAAGTCATTGGCAATCTCATTAATCCCGACGGTCTCTCATCGGTAAGTAACTGGGCTGATGAAGGCGGCGATAGCCTGGATGAGGACGATATAAGCGACAACGATAACACTACTTACGCCAAGACCTCATCCTTACCTGCCAGCTTTGATACAAGTTTTTCTCAGGATACAAACTATGACGGCAAAACCATCGCCTCCATAACCATTAGTGTGCGCGCCAAGTCAGCCGCCGATGAATATCTGGATTGGGGACCGGTGATCAGCGGGAACCCTTACCTCAGCGGTAGCCCCGTTACATTAACTACTGCGTGGACGGACTATCAAAAATTTTGGGCCACCAACCCCGTCACTAACGCCGCATGGACTGAGACCGAAATTGATGGATTGGTAGCACGCATTAGCGCAACGGTAAACGGCGCGGCATCCGAGGTAGATGTCGCCAAGGTGTGCGTAATGGTGGATTATGGTCCGTATGCGAACAATACTGATTACGTCGTAAATTGCATTATCACGCCCTACACCTACGAGGCTCGCTACACCGTACCCACGATCACCGGCAAACTAACCCGCGTCGACCGCGGCTCACCGGTTACTGTGCGTGATCGGGCCACCGCCAGCTTTAGCGGCAGCTCGCAGACCTGCCGCAATTGGTCTGACCCCACTTTGCCGAGCAGCGCAACAGCACCCTATACCGATTGGTATCCGGGCACCAGTAATCCGAACTGTAGAGAAAACACCAACCCGCCGGAAGCTCTATCCACTGCACATAACAATCTCGTCTACTCCGACGTGGTATCGAACGACACCAGCATTCCAAGCGATATGTTTCAGTATGTCTTCAGCGTGCAGAGCGCGGAATATTCAACCGTAAAAAACAAGGCCACCATTCTACCGAATTGCAGCAGTCTCACCGCTGCCTCCACCGGCATATTCTGGATCACCGGCAACTGTGATATTGACCATTCTATCGGCAGCGCTGACAGCCCGCCGCTCATCGTCGTGGAAGGCGATCTTGACGCCGGCAGCAGTCCGACGTTTTATGGCCTCATTTTTCTCTTCCATGTCCCCGGCACTACGGTTGGCACGGTGCACGTCACCGGCAACGTCACCGTCATTGGCGCCTTGATCTCCGATCATGCCATCGACTTCGGCTCAGGCAGCTTCACCGGGGTATACAGCCGCTCGGTGCTGGAGAAGGCCGGAAACGCCTCGGGCAGCTTCGCCAAAATACCCGGCGGCTGGCTGGATAAATTGTAGGATACGCAACCATGACCGCGGCAAGACAAGCAGGGTTTAGCCTGGTCGAGGTGCTGGTCACCTTGGTGGTGCTGGGGATGGGGTTGATCGCGGTGGCCAAATTTCAAGGCAACGTCGTGGAGAACGGCGCGCTGGCCAAGGCGCGCACCGTGGCCGCCCATTTGGCGCAAGAAAAATTGGACGACCTGCGCATTTACGACATGCTCGCGCCGCCCACCTCCGCCACGCCGCCGGCGACCAGCGTGTTTTACAGCAGCATCGCCAGCAATGCAGGCGGGGAGCGCACCGCGAGCGGGGCGCTGATGATACCAAGCGGGAGTCTGGAGGTCGCCTCGGTATCCTACAGACGCAACTGGACGGTAACGGATTATTATTTCCCGCTTTCCGCGCCCGGCACGCCGACGCCCAACACAGCAGCGTCCACCACCGTGCCCGCCATTCTAGCGACGACACCGCAATATCCCGACTTTAAGCGGGTTATTATTACGGTAGACTGGACAGATCAGGATGGAAAATCCCAGAGCGTGACCCTGCCCACGATTATTAGCGCGCATGACCCTTTATATTCAGGCCGCGCGTTGGAACAATAACCCTGGAAAAAGCCGTTGGCAGAAATAGGATGTTACTTGATAGGTTGGATTGACCAGGTAGGTGCGAATTTATTCGCACAACATGCTGTTCTAACACGCTGTGCGAATAAATTCTCACCTACCGATTATCTACTGTTCTACGCCTGCAACTCGCGCGGCAACGGAAACACCACGCTCTCGCGCTTGCCGGTATTTTCTTCCACCAGCGTCGCACCCCAGGCTTTAAGTTGCGCAATCACCTCTTGCACCAAGGCCTCCGGGGCGGAGGCACCAGCGGTCACGCCGATAACATGCACGTCCACCAACCATTCACGGCGAATTTCCGCCGCGCTATCGATGAGATAGGCTGGTGTGTCGAGCTTATCGGCGAGTTCTTTCAGGCGATTGGAATTCGAGCTATTTGGCGAACCGACCACCAGCACCACGTCGCAGCGTTCGGCAAGTTCTTTGACCGCATCTTGGCGGTTTTGCGTGGCGTAGCAGATATCATCTTTTTTAGGCCCGATGATGGCGGGGAAGCGGGTGCGCAAGGCATCGATCACCAAGGCCGTGTCGTCCATCGACAGCGTGGTCTGGGTGACAAACGCGAGGCGCTGCGGGTCTTTTACGTGCAGATTCCGCACGTCCTGCACGGTTTCCACCAGGTGCATGCGGCCTAGTTCCGTGGGCTTGTTGTATTGGCCCATGGTGCCTTCCACTTCGGGGTGGCCCTTGTGGCCGATCAAAATACACTCGCGGCCTGCGCGGTAATGCCCCAACACCTCCATATGCACTTTGGTGACCAGCGGACAGGTAGCGTCAAACACCTTGAGCTTGCGCCGCGCCCCTTCTTCACGCACCGCGCGCGATACCCCGTGCGCGCTGAAAATGGCGATGCCGCCGTCGGGGATTTCATCAAGTTCGTCGACGAACACCGCGCCCTTGGCGCGCAGCCCTTCCACCACGGATTTGTTGTGCACCACCTCATGGCGCACATAAATCGGCGCACCGAAATTTTCCAGGGCACGCTCCACGATATCGATGGCGCGGCTGACACCGGCGCAGAAACCGCGCGGATTGGCGAGAATAATTTTCATAAAATAACCGGCCCAATAAATTCGGCCCTACCTAATAAACCGCTAATTTCCGCCTCTCGTAGGTGCGAATTTATTCGCACAGAGGCCCCGAATTTCCACATATTGTAGGTGCGAATTCATTCGCATTGATTTTGTTCCGCCCTGGCCGAATGAATTCGGCCCTACATTGTAGGTGCGAATTTATTCGCATCGCTAGAACCCCTTATCCTGGCGCGCCATATAGCTCAGGATAACCTCCAACACTTCGACTCTATTATAGGCCTGCTGCAAACTATTTCCCCACACGGTTACACCATGCCCGCGCACAATCAGGGCGGGCACCTGGGGTGCATCGGCTTTAAAACGCTGTTCGATCGCCGCGGCGATCTTGCTCACCTCGTGAAAGTTTTCAAACAGCGGCAAGGCGACTTGCGGATGTTCATCCCAAACGTCGAGTCCTTTTAGCATCTCCAGCGCGGGCAGCGCCAGGGATGTGGCATGCGCGGGCAGGCGCGCAACAGCCAGGCAGGCATCCACGGTGTGCACATGCAGACAGGCGCGCGCATCTGGAAAGCCGCGATAAAGCGCGGCATGAATGGCCGTC
>DATECT010000182.1:0-10010 GCA_035286765.1 Gammaproteobacteria bacterium | reverse complement strand
CCTGCGCAATTATCCGTGGCCGGGCAATGTGCGCGAGCTTAAAAATCTAGTACAGCGCCTGCTCATCCTCGGTGCGGGCGTTGAAGTCAGCCTGGAAGAAGTAGAAACCGCGCTGGGCAATCAGCCCCGCCCAGCGGTTACCGATACCGGGGCCGCCTTCGATTTACCGCTGCGCGAGGCGCGTGATCAATTCGAGAAACTGTACCTGGAAAACTTAATGGGCAAGACCGGTGGCAGCGTCGGCAAGACCGCCAAGCTGGCCGGCATGGAACGCACCCATTTATACCGCAAACTCAAAAGCCTGGGCATTGATACCAAGCAGGACAGGGGCGATTAACTTAAAACCCTAGCAGGCTGTTGAAAAACAGCCTGCGTGCGGCCTATGGATGGGCCACCATTTTTCAAACACGCCTTATGTGTTTGAAAAATGAAGCAAAGCGAAAATCACATTTTTCGCTTTGTGCCGGGCACGACGCCCCAATGCCGCGGGCGCACGGATGCGCGGGAGCGGCCGGGTTGAAAAAAGCCATGGAAGGCTTTTTTCAACATCCTGCTGGTCAAGCGCTTGTTCGTTGTTTAGCTATTCCCTATTGCCCCCAATCAGTCTATCCTTGCGCGCATGAAAATTATTATCCTCGGCGCCGGCCAAGTCGGCTCGTCCGTCGCAGAAAACTTAGTCAATGACAACGATATCACTATCGTCGATACCGATGTGCGGCGCCTACAAGAACTACAGGTCCGCCTCGACCTGCGCACCGTGGTGGGCCATGCCTCGCACCCTGACGTGCTCAATCGTGCCGGCGCCGAAGATGCCGATATCATTATCGCGGTCACCAATAGCGACGAAACCAATATGGTGGCCTGCCAGATTGCCTACACCCTGTTTCGCACGCCTACCAAGATCGCGCGGGTGCGCGCCAACGAATACCTTACCCAAAAACAACTCTTTGGCGAAGAGGCCTTCCGCGTCGATGTACTGATCAGCCCCGAACAACTGGTGACACAGTATATCCAACACCTCATCGAATACCCCGGCGCGCTGCAGGTGCTGGACTTCGCCGGCGGCAAGGTGCAATTAGTCGCCGTCAAGGCCTATCATGGCGGCCCTTTGGTGGGACATCAATTGCGCGCCTTGCGCGATCACATGCCCGGAGTGGAAACACGCGTGGCGGCCATTTATCGAGGCGGCACATCGATTATTCCGCAAGGCGACACGGTCATCGAAGCGGATGACGAAGTATTTTTTATCGCCGCGCGCAACGACTGCCAGAAGGTGATGGGCGAATTACGCCGTCTTGATAATCCTTACAAGCGCATTATGCTGGCCGGCGGCGGTAATATCGGCAAGCGCCTGGCCAAGGCCCTGGAAAATAATTATCAAGTTAAACTGATCGAGCACAATCCGGGGCGCGCGCGCATGATCGCCGAAGAGTTGGATAACACTACCGTGCTGCAAGGCGATGCCGCCGATGAAGAATTGCTGCTGGAAGAAGGCATCGAGAATATCGATATATTTTGCGCTCTCACCAATGACGACGAAGCCAATATTTTATCGGCCATGCTGGCCAAGCGCATGGGCGCGCGCAAGGTCATGTCACTGATCAACCGCACCGCCTATGTAGACTTGGTACAGAGCGGCCCCATTGATATCGCCATTTCGCCGCAACAAGCCATGATCGGCAGCCTGCTGACCCATGTGCGGCGCGGCGACGTGGCGGTGGTGCACTCGTTACGCCGCGGCGCCGCCGAAGCGATTGAAGCCGTTGCGCATGGCGATAATAAATCATCAAAAGTCGTTGGGCGCGCCATCGAAGACATTAAGCTGCCACCCGGCACCACCATCGGCGCCATTGTGCGCGGCGAGCAGGTTATTATCGTGCACCACGACACCGTCATTCGGGAGGAAGACCACGTTATTTTATTTATTGTCGATAAGAAGCGCGTCCCCGAAGTGGAGCGACTGTTTCAGGTGGGCGTGACGTTTATCTAAGTCAGTGGCGAGTAGCGAGTGGCCGGTAGCGAGGCATTACCTTTCATAAATGATTATTCATTAGGGACATCCATGAACAACAAATTATTATACGGTTTCAAAACCGAATTTTTGTTGCCCTTAGCATGACGTTTTTCATAAGCCGGCCCCAATGACTTATTCTCTTTCCTTGCTACTCGCCGCTCGCTACTAACCACTGCCTTCATGCAATTCACCGTCATTCAACGCGTCATGGGCCTGCTGCTGATTCTGTTCAGCTTCGCCATGCTGCCGTGCCTGCTGGCCGGATACCTCTCCTCTGACGGCACGCTGCGCGCCTTTGCTTTAGCCTATGCAATTACCATCGTCAGCGGAATACTGCTGTGGGCCCCCGTGCGCCATGCCAATAAAGAATTGCGGCTGCGCGATGGCTTCATCATCGTTAGCCTGTTTTGGGCGCTGCTGGCCTTCTTCGGCGCCCTGCCCTTCATGTTCGCCGGCACAACCGCACACATGGCCGATGCCTACTTTGAAACCATGTCCGGCCTTACCACCACCGGCTCAACCATTTTAACGGGCTTGGATATACTGGCGCCGTCCATGAATCTGTGGCGCGGCATCCTGCAATTCCTGGGCGGCATGGGCATCGTGGTATTGGCGGTCGCCATTCTGCCGATGTTGGGCGTCGGCGGCATGCAATTGTTCAAGGCCGAGACGCCCGGCCCCATGAAAGACAGCAAACTTACCCCGCGTATCAAAGAAACCGCCAAGGCCTTGTGGTACATCTACCTGGGATTGACCATTGCCTGCGCGATGTCACTGTGGCTGGCCGGCATGACGCCCTTCGACGCTATTTTCCATAGCTTCACGACCGTCGCCACCGGTGGTTTTTCCACACACGATGCCAGTATCGCATACTTCAACAGCGCCGAGATCGAGATGATTATGGCGCTGTTTATGTTTCTGGGCGGCGCCAACTTTGCCCTGCACTTCCTGGCCTTGCGCGAACGTAATCCCAGCATCTATGGGCATGATACCGAATTTCTTACCTATCTCGGCATCCTGCTGGCAGCAATCCTGTTCGTTGCACTCTATCTCACCGGCAGCCATACCTATCCGAGCTTTTTAGAATCGCTGCGCTATGCCGTGTTTCAGGTCGTCACCATGGCCACCACCAGCGGATTCATGAGCGCCGATTTCGGTGCCTGGCCGCCGGTGCTCGGCGCGCTGCTGATGATCATCAGTTTTTTCTCCGGCTCCGCAGGCTCCACCTCCGGCGCCATTAAAGTGGTGCGCATTACCATCTTATTCAAACAAACCCTGTGCGAAATCCGCCATCTAATTCACCCCAGCGCCATGGTGCCGCTGAAGTTATCCGGCAAAGTAGTGCCGGAAAATGCTATCGCGGGGGTGTCGGCCTTTTTCGCCACCTATGTTGCAAGCTTCACGTTGATTGGTTTGAGCATCACGGCGCTCGACGTGGATTTAGTCACCGCCTTCAGCGCGACCGCAGCGGCATTAAACAATACCGGCCCCGGATTAGGCGCCGTCGGCCCCGCGTTAAACTTTGCCGGTTTACCGATGGCCGCCAAGTGGATACTTTCGTTTGCAATGTTGCTCGGCAGATTGGAGCTTTTTACACTCTTCGTTATTCTTACACCGATTTTCTGGCGTAAGTAGCTTGTCGAACTAACGAACCAATGGATAATCAATCAAAGCCAATCGAGCTGACCTATTGATTTTGATGAGCAACAAGTTGACCACCTTACTCAGCTTATGCAGTTGGAATACGGGTCCAACACAGCCGAGGCTCACTTAGGTATCTCTAACCTAGGACAACTCTTGTTTATTCGTCATTGATTTGCAAGATTAATGGCCATTGTCGGTCTCTTTGCTTCATAAAATAGCGCCGTTCCGATCTCATCAAAATCAACAGCCTAACCCTATTGATTTAAGAACGCCTATCCTGTTTCTTAGCCTTCTTCGCGGCCTTTTTTTCCTTCAGGGTCTTGGCCGGTTGTTTTTTGGTTTCTTTCTTACGGTCTACGCCTTTGCTCATGGTTTTCGCTCCTGATCCAAGTGATGAAAGTAGTTTAGCGCGACAACATGGGGGCAGACAGGGCTGCGTTATTTGTTATCCCAATCCATAGCGGAGAGATCAGATGAGTAATCGGTCTCCAAGACCTCCTGCGCCCAGCTCACGTATTGCGGGCTCACCTGCAGTTTGATGCCGCCTACCGCAATGCTGTACAGCCAATCGGTTTGCACCAGATTTTCGTCCGCCAGCATGCAGGGGATGCCCTCGGCTTGGAGCCGCCCCATGGCAATATGTGCGAGCGGCATGTTGTCGTAGGTGGCGATGGTGACGAAGTCCATGTGTTATCTCGACTTAGGCCAGTAACGGGCGCATGGTGGTCAGCAGGCTTTTGAATAAGCCCTTATTGGCGTGCTCTTCGCCAGCCAATAATTCTTTCATGTGCTGGCGCTGGGTGGGCATGTCAAAACAGGCCGGACAATTATCGCGGATCACCGGCAAACCGGCGTCTTGAGCAAAGGCCGCCATCTGCCGCTCGCGCGCATAGACCAGCGGGCGGATCACGCGGATGTCGCCGGCGTCATTCATATAATTGGCCTTCATGGTGCGCAGTTTGCCGCCGTGGAAGGCCGACATTAGAAAACTCTCGGCGAAATCATCCATGTGTTGGGCCAGTGCCAGCACGTTGTAGCCGCCCTTGCGCGCCGCGTCGTACATCACGCCACGCTTCATGCGCGAGCAGTAGGCGCAAAACGAATCCTTGCCCATATTCTGTTTGGCCTGCTCCATGATGGCCTGCGAACGGTAAAAATACGGTACGCCGAGATCGTCCATCACCTGTTTCAGCGGCGAGGGATCAAAGCCCTCGACCTGCGGATCGACCGTCACCGCGCCCACCTCGAACCGCACGGGGGCATGGCGCTGCAAGTGCAGCAGGATGTGCAATAGCGACAGCGAGTCTTTGCCGCCGGAGACCCCGAGCAGGATGCGATCACCCGCCTGGATCATCTGAAAGTCGGCAATAGCCCGGCCCACTGGGCGCAGCAACGATTTAGGAGGCTGAATAGCAATCATGACGTTATTTTACGCCAGATGCGCGCCTTGGCGATATACGTTAGTCTGTTTGATTTAGCTACCCGGCGCAGTTAAGGCTATACTTTGCTGAACCATTAGCCGGGGGTATCTTATGCAAGGGTTTTCCACGTTTGCCTTGGTGTTTTTATTTCTGGCCGTGCTGGTCATTTCCATGGGGGTCAAGTCCATTCCCCAGGGGATGGAATACACGGTGCAGCGCTTTGGCCGCTACATCCGCACCCTCACGCCGGGGCTCAATCTGATCATTCCCTTCGTCGACCGCATCGGCGCCAAGATGAATATGATGGAGACGGTGCTCGACGTGCCCTCGCAAGAGATCATCACCAAAGACAACGCCATGGTGAAGGTCGATGGCGTGGTGTTTTTTCAGGTGTTGGACGCCGCCAAGGCCGCGTATGAGGTCAACGACCTGGAAAACGCCATCCTGAATTTAACCATGACCAATATCCGCACCGTGATGGGCTCGATGGATTTGGACGAACTGCTCTCGCAGCGCGACGTGATCAATGCCCGGCTGCTGCACGTGGTGGACGACGCCACCACGCCTTGGGGCGTGAAGGTCACGCGTATCGAGATTAAGGACATCTCGCCACCCAAGGACCTGGTCGAATCCATGGGGCGGCAGATGAAGGCCGAACGGGAAAAGCGCGCCAATATCCTGGAGGCGGAGGGCTTCCGGCAGGCCCAGATACTCAAGGCGGAGGGCGAGAAGCAGGCGGCCATACTGGAGGCGGAGGGACGCAAAGAGGCCGCCTTCCGTGACGCCGATGCCCGCGAGCGGCTGGCCGAGGCGGAGGCCAAAGCCACCATGATGGTGTCGCAGGCCATCGCCAAGGGCGATATTCAGGCCATCAATTATTTCGTCGCGCAAAAATACGTGGATGCCCTGAGCCACATTGCCACGTCCAATAATCAGAAAATTTTATTCCTGCCCTTGGAGGCCGCCAGCGTGATAGGCGCGATCGGCGGCATCGGCGAGATTGCCAAGCAGGCATTCGCCAACACCGCCGCTAACAAAGCAGGGGGCAGCTAATGGATATGTTCCTGGCCCATCTCGATTTCTGGCACTGGCTGATCCTGGGCGCGTTGTTACTCATCTTCGAGATCATGTTTCCCGGCGCCTTTTTTCTGTGGATGAGTATCGCCGCCGTGATCGTCGGCACGCTGTTGCTGCCCTTCCCCAAATTCCCCTGGGAATATCAGATCATCCTGTTTGCGTTGCTCTCCATAGTGAGCGCGGTGACCTGGCGCTGGTATACGAAAAAACGCCCCGCGCCGACCGACCAGCCCCGGCTCAACCGCCGCGGCGAACAATACATCGGCCGGGTCATTACCTTGCAGGAGGCTATCGTGAACGGCCAAGGCAAGATCAAGGTGGACGACTCCACCTGGCGCATCGAGGGCGAGGATTGCCCGCCCGGCACGCGTGTGCACATCGTCGGGGCGCGCGGCACGATCTTACAAGTGCAGCGCAGCGACGAGGGGGCGTAGCCGCGTTGTTGCACGATCCTCCAGCCACGCCAAGCCTTGCCATTGGGCCGTGCCGCCTGAGTGTGCCGCGCATTTATTTGCCCGTGCCATTAGCCACAGGCGCTACCGTCACGCTAGATAAACAGACTGCGCAGCACGTCGTGCGGGTGTTGCGTCTGCGCGCGGGTGAAACGCTAATTTTATTTAACGGCGAGGGCGGCGAATTCGAGGCAACACTGGACTGCGCCGAGCGCCATGCGGCGACGGTCAAGATAGGCCGCTTTATTGCGCGCAGCGCCGAATCGAAGCTCGTCGTCACCCTTGCACAAGGCATCTCGCGCGGCGAGCGCATGGATTACGCCATCCAAAAGGCCGTGGAATTAGGGGTAACCCACATCGTGCCGCTGTTCACCGAATTCTGCGTGGTGAATATTCAAAAGGAGCGCGAAGAGAAACGCCTTGCGCACTGGCAAGGCATTATCATCGCCGCCTGCGAGCAATGCGGGCGCAACATAATTCCCACGCTCAGCGCCCCGCTGAATTTTCAGCACTGGCTGGCGGATGCCGCAGCCGGGCTAAAGTTGCTGTTCGACCCTTACGCCACCCAACACCTCGCCCAACTCGCGTCCCCCAGCGGCGACGTTATCATCCTGATCGGGCCGGAGGGCGGCCTGAGCGATGGCGAAACCGCCGCCGCCAAACAGTCCGGCTTCAGTGCCGTGCAACTCGGGCCGCGCATGCTGCGCACCGAGACCGCGCCGGTCGCCGCGCTGGCTGCCGTGCAAACCTTGTGGGGCGACCTGGGCTGAACTGCCATCACTCATTTTTCAAAATTGTCATTCTGAGTGGAGCGAAGAATCTGGCACTTTAATCAAGCATAATGCCGTGAAATTGCAGGACTAATGAACCGGATTCTTCGCGGAATTTACCCCTTCGGCAAGCTCAGGGCAGGCTCTGAGTAAATCGAAGGACTCAGAATGACAAGACGCGGGATTCGACATGACAGTAGTAGAATTATCTATGAATCCCTGCCGGCTGTTAAATCCAGCCGCATTGACGCCTTAACCGGACGTGTTTAAAATACCTCCATTATGGAACCATTTCGGAGTAAGCCTCATGCCGACCATTACCGTTAAAAATGTCCCCGTCGAGCTTTATGAATCCCTTAAAGAAAGCGCCCACCAGCATCGGCGCAGCATTAACAGCGAGGCGATAGTGTGCCTGGAGCAAAGCCTGCATGCCAAGCGCATTACACCTAAGGTAACTTTGGCAAGAATACGGGCGTTACAGAAAAAGGTATCTCTTCCCCCGCTTACCGATGCGTTATTGCGTAAGGCCAAGAACGAGGGGCGGCCTTGATCGTAGTTGACACCAATGTGATCGCCTATTTATTGATACCGGGCGGCCGCACAGCAGATGCCCGCAACGTTTTCCTAAAGGATGCGCACTGGGCGGCTCCCGTGCTATGGCGCAGTGAATTTAGAAATATACTTGCCCTATATATGCGCCGAGAGTACCTATCCCTGAAGTATGCGCGGGAATTTATTAACGAAGCTGAAGCACTTATGGAGAGTGGAGAGTATGCTGTTGAATCAAACAGTGTGCTACAGTTAATAACACAGTCCTCATGTTCAGCCTACGATTGCGAATTCGTCGCCCTGGCCCAATCATTGGATGTGCCGCTGGTCACCGCCGATCAAAAGATTGTCAAAAACTTCCCTGCCACCGCTGTAGCCTTGGACTACTATACCTAGCATGATAACTACGCCGGATATTAATGTTGTCAAAACCTACCTGCTCGATCTGCAAGACCGCATCTGCTCTGCGCTGGAAACTGAAGACGGCAAAAGCCGTTTCGTCGAGGATGTGTGGGAGCGTGCGGAGGGCGGCGGCGGGCGCTCGCGGGTGTTGTGCGAGGGTGCGGTGTTCGAACAGGCAGGCATCAATTTCTCGCACGTATTCGGCGACAAACTGCCGGCCTCGGCGACCGCCCACCGCCCCGAACTGGCCGGGCGCAATTTCGAGGCGCTCGGCGTGTCTCTGGTATTTCATCCACACAATCCGTATGTACCGACCACGCATTGTAATGTGCGCTTTTTTATCGCGCATAAGGCTGGGGCCGAACCGATCTGGTGGTTCGGCGGCGGTTTCGACCTCACCCCCTATTACGGCTTTGAGGAAGACGTGCTGCATTGGCACCAAACCGCTCACCAGGCCTGCGCACCGTTCGGCGCAGATGTGTATCCGCGTTATAAAAAGTGGTGTGACGAGTATTTTTTCCTGAAACATCGCAACGAGCCGCGCGGCATCGGCGGCTTATTTTTCGACGACTTCAATGAGGGTGGTTTCGAGCGCTGCTTCGAGTTCACGCGCAGCGTAGGCGATCACCTGCTGCCCGCCTACCTGCCGATCGTGGCGCGACGTAAACATCTTAACTACGGCGAGCGCGAACGCGATTTTCAATTGTACCGGCGCGGACGCTACGTGGAATTCAATCTGGTCTATGATCGCGGCACGCTATTCGGCCTGCAATCGGGCGGGCGCACCGAATCGATCTTGATGTCACTGCCGCCGCTGGTAAAGTGGCGCTACAATTGGCACCCTGAGCCGGGCACCGCCGAGGCGCGCCTGTATGAGCTGTTTTTGCAGCCGCGCGATTGGCTGCATTATCAGGCCCAGCCCGCCGCTCACGCCAAAAAAGGTCCGGCATGAAGGTGTATGTAAAAAACAGCGCGCAACATGGCCGGGGCGTATTTGCCGGCACGCCACTATGCGCCGGTGAGGAGATTATAAAATTCACCGGGCCGCTATTGCACCGTGCGCAATTGAACCCCGATGATTATCACTTGCAGATCGATGACGAACTCTATCTCGGCCCCTCCGGCCAGCCGGACGATTACGTCAATCATTGCTGCGCGCCGAATGCCGCGTTTGGCGATGGCTTAAGCCTGATCGCGCTGCGCGATATCGCCGCCCATGAAGAGATTACCTGGGACTACAGCACGGCCATCGACGAAGCGGATTTTGCCGGATTTCCCTGTTGTTGCGGTGCGCCGGCGTGCCGCAAGATCGTGGCCTCGTTTCGCCACCTCAATGCGGCAGACCAGCAGCGTCTTGCACCCTATGCGCTACCCTATCTCAAGGCCAAGCTCGGGCCGGGCAGGCAGACCAGTACCGGTTGATTCCCCTAGCGCATCCGCGCAAAGTAAAACCCTAGCGTACCCCTAATACCATGCAGCCGGTACCGCGCTAAACGAGCCGATTTTGCCCCACCGAAACATCGCTTCAGGCGCCAACCCATGCCTGCTGCCCAACACCTCCACAGCCCATAAAGCTCCCCTGCCGGGCCGGGTTCTGCTAAGCTAAAGCTGTTGCTAATTAAGCCAACATCCTGACTAACCGCCCCTAAGCGCTGAATAGCTCATGGTGCAGGGCTAACGA
>DATECT010000181.1:0-2085 GCA_035286765.1 Gammaproteobacteria bacterium | reverse complement strand
TGCCGGTAGTCAGGCGTTGCAGCATATCGGAGCTCACTTGACCCATTACCCGCACGGCGTATTCACGTTCGATTTCACTCGACGGGTGCATCAGGCGGTTGGCCAGTTCGCCATCGGTAGTGAGCAGGATCAGACCGGTGGTGTTGATATCGAGCCGGCCCACGGCAATCCAGCGGCCATTGCGCAAGGTAGGCAGATGATCAAATATCGTCGGACGGCCTTCGGGATCGGCGCGTGTGCACACTTCGCCCTCCGGTTTGTAATAGGCCAGCACGCGGCGCTTGGTGCTGTGTAGACGATGCGCCTGCGGCGCGTGGCCATCGATGCAGATCTTATCGTTTTCCGTTACCCGGTCGCCCAGCGTGGCAGGCTTGCCATTCACGGTAATACGCCCGGCGCTGATCCAACCTTCGATCTCGCGACGCGAACCATAGCCTGCGCGGGCCAACACCTTTTGTAATTTTTCGCTCATGTTTAAATCAGTAACTAGTAGCGAGTGACGAGTGGCAAGTTATGATCGTGCCCTTAGTTTTCATTTTCACTCGCCGCCTGCACCTTGCCCTCATCTTGACCATCCGCTACGATTTCGCCAGTGGGTCTTTCAGGCTCCGCGTCTGTTAACTCAAGCTCGGCCTGTCCTAGTTCCAGGCTAATGCTATCCAGATCACGTAACTCCGCCAGCGTGGGCAATTCATCCAGGCTCTTGAGATTGAAGTGATCGGTAAATTGGCGCGTGGTGCCGTACATGGCGGGTTTGCCGGGGACGTCGCGATGGCCGACGATGCGCACCCACTCCCGCTCTTGCAGGGTCTTCATAATCTGCGAACTGACCGCCACGCCGCGGATGTCTTCGATCTCGGCGCGCGTGATGGGCTGGCGGTAGGCGATTAGCGCCAAGGTCTCCATGAGCGCGCGCGAGTAGCGCGACGGGCGTTCCTCCCAGAGCCGCGCCACCCACGGCGCGTAATCCTGCTTGACCTGCAAACGAAAACCGCTGCTCACCTCGATCAATTCAAAACTGCGCTGCGCGCATTCCGCACTCAACAGTTCTAAACCGGCACGGATCTCCTCGCGGGCCGGTACATGATCGGCGTCAAACAAGGTCTGCAATTTATCGATGCTGAGTGGCTGTCCGGCAGCCAGCAAGGCCGCCTCGATAATATTTTTAATGTGTTGCGGGTCTAGACTCACGCCGTCGCTCCTACCTCGTTAACATCCCGGTCATCGTGCGCGGTATTCGCCACGCGCACATGGATGGGGCCGAAGGCCTCGGCCTGCACCAGTTCAACCAGGGATTCCTTGATCAGCTCCAGCAAGGCCAGCAGCGTTACCACAATGCCGCCGCGCCCCTCCTCAGGTATAAACAGGCTGGTGAACTCGGTGAAGCGCACCGTGTCCAGTGTGCTCAATATCTGCGACATATGTTCGCGCACCGACAAGGGCTCGCGCTGTATATGGTGATGGGTAAACATCTCGGCGCGCGCCAACACCTCTTTCAAGGCATGCAGCAAATCATCCAGGCTGACCGTCGGCGGCGTCTTCGTCGCGTTGCGGTTAATCACCACCTCGGCCATGGCCTGAAAAATATCCCGGCCCAGTTGCGGCTGGGCATTGAGGTCTTCCGCCGCCTGTTTATAGCGCTCGTATTCTTGCAGGCGCCGCACCAATTCCGCGCGCGGGTCTTCTTCCTCGGGGGCGTCGGCGTGGCGCGGCAACAGCATGCGCGATTTGATCTCGGCCAGCATCGCCGCCATCACCAGATATTCGGCGGCCAATTCCAGACGCAGGTCTTTCATCGCCTCAACATACACCATGTATTGTCGGGTAATCTGGGCGATGGGGATATCCAGGATATCCAGATTTTGGCGCTTGATTAAATACAGCAGCAGATCCAGCGGGCCCTCGAAGGTATCGAGAAAAACCTCCAAGGCATCGGGCGGGATATACAGGTCGCGCGGCAAGCGCGTGAGTACCGTTCCTTGTACGATGGCAAACGTGGTCTCGTCGGCACTCGCCGCGGCCACCTCGCCTTCTCCCGGCAGGTCTTGCCCTGGTTCGATTTGCTTATCCGTCATAGCGACCGCC
>DATECT010000180.1:0-5435 GCA_035286765.1 Gammaproteobacteria bacterium | reverse complement strand
CAGGCGCCCGATAAGGCCACGTCGATCGAGTTGAGCTATGCCAAGGGCGACATCGTCGCCATCAATGATGAACCGTTGAGCCCCGCCCAGGTGATTGAAACCTTGAACAAGTTGGGCGGGCAGAACGGCATCGGCAGGTTGGATATCGTGGAAAATCGTTATGTCGGCATGAAGTCGCGCGGCTGTTATGAAACCCCGGGCGGCACCATTATGCTCAAGGCGCACCGCGCGATTGAGTCGATCACCCTGGACCGCGAAGTCGCTCATCTCAAGGATGAACTCATGCCGCGCTACGCCAGCCTGATCTACAACGGCTATTGGTGGAGCCCGGAGCGTAAGCTGCTGCAGGAAATGATCGACAGCTCGCAGCGCCACGTGAACGGTAAGGTGCGCGTGAAGTTGTACAAGGGCAATGTGACCATAACGGGCCGTCACTCTGACCAAGATAGTCTCTTCGATGCCGGCATCGCTACCTTCGAAGATGACGCGGGGGCCTACAACCAGGCCGATGCCGCCGGGTTTATCAAACTAAACGCACTGCGCATGAGAATTGCATCAAAAAAACGTGGTATGAAATAAGACCAGTGCCATTTAACAAGGAATAACAATGGAATTTAACAATGTCACGGTCAGCGCCAAGGCCAATGTCTATTTTGACGGCAAGGTCACCAGCCGCACCATTATTACCGCCGAGGGTAAAAAGAAGACGCTGGGCGTGATGTTGCCGGGTGAATACAACTTTAATGCTCAGGTTCCGGAACGGATTGATATTACGCAAGGCCGCTGCCGGGTGAAGGTTCCCGGCAAAGAGATTTGGACTGAGTATAAAGCGGGACAGAGTTTTATTATCCCCGCCAATTCTAATTTCGAAATTAAAATTGATGAGCTACTTGACTATGTGTGTAATTATGAGTAAATAGCATCATTAATATATACTGTTAAAAGCCGGCTATAAGTATTTAGCAGTATTAAGAAATATAACCGCCTCTAGACGGATCTGGAGTGGGCATAACCAGGATTTAATAAACCGCTCTTCACAATAAGAATTTATGGCACAGAAAATTATAAGCTGTCTCGATCCCGTACTTATATTTTCGCTAGTCATGGTGCTCTCCATACCAGAGGCGTCGGCCTTTTCGGATAGTAAAAACTACCAAGCACTCACGCTCTACTCCAATCAAGCAATCGTGGTGGATCAAAGCACCGGCAAGGTGCTTTATGAAAAGAATGCCGATGCGCAAAGGCCGATTGCCTCGATCACCAAACTCATGACTGCCATGGTCACGCTGGACGCCAAGCTGCCGATGCAGGAAAAGGTGCGTATTACCGAAGCGGATGTCGATACCTTGCGCAACTCGCGTTCCAGGCTCAAGGTTGGGCCGATGCACAGCCGCCGCGAACTGTTGCAGCTTGCCCTCATGTCGTCGGAGAACCGCGCGGCCTCGGCCCTTTCGCGCAGCTACCCCGGCGGACGTACAGCATTTATCAATGCGATGAACCGCAAGGCCAAGGAGCTGGGTATGCTGGATACCCATTTCGAGGACGCGACGGGGCTCCATAGCGGGAACGTATCCACCGCCAAAGACTTGGTGAAATTAGTCCAAGCCGGCTTTAAGTACAGCTTAATCCGCCAGATCACCACGACGTCCAGTTATGACCTGAAGCAGGGTACTATCCTCAAGTACAAAAATACCAACCCCCTATTTAAAGATCGAAATTGGCAGATTGGTCTGAGCAAAACCGGTTATATCAAACCTGCCGGGCATTGTCTGGTGATGCAAACGGAAGTGGTGCAAAAGCCGCTGATCATCGTGCTGCTGGATGCCGATGCCCGGGGTACGGTCTCAGCCGACTCGAATCGCATAAAGAGATGGCTCGCGCAACTCTTTAGCAGCGATCATAAGATGGCTTCGGCGGATGGCTATACCATTAGTAAAGGCCTTGCTTCCGCTACGGATAGCGATGCTAGCGGCGAATCCGCCGCTGCTAATGCGATTCTTACCAAGGTGCGTACCCGCTACGAACCCGCTAGGCCGCTGGCTATCACGCCCTGATCGTAGTAAACCAATTGTAGTAACGCAAGCCAAGTAGTACCCTCGCTGTAGCCATAAGGTAAGGTTATGCCTTGCCTCGCTGGCCTGTTCAACCCCGTCAAGAACAATTTAAGAACAATGTAAATGGAGGCGGCATGTCTATCAATGTGAAAAACCTAAGTGATTTGCAGTTGCAGGCGCGTATCAACTTTGAGGCCATTGATCGCGGCGATATCCTGTTACCCGGATTTCTACGCCCGTGCAGGCTTAAAATTTTAATGGTGGTGGATGGTTATCCCGGCAGTTTCCTGAATGTCTCGTTCGGACATTCCTATTTTGGCCTGTCTGCCGTGGTCGCTGCGCTACAAAGCAATCCGGAGTGGTGGGTGAAGTTCGATATCACCAAGGCCCATCGCCAGACCGATCCGTTGGGTGCTGCCGATATGGAAGGTTTCCGCTTTACCCAGGGCGGCTTCAACATTAATAACTATGATCAGGTGTGGCTGTTCGGCGCGCGCAGTGATGACGGCGAGCGGCTCACCGATGCCGAGTTGGAGGTGCTGGCGCGCTGGATGGATCAGGGCGGCGGTTTGCTGGCCATGGGTGATCACGCCGATCTGGGTGCCTCATTGTGTTCCAGGGTGCCGCGTGCGCGCAGCATGCGTAAGTGGACCAATGCGCAAGGCGTGCCGCAGCCTAACGGGCCGGATCGTCATGACACGCTGTTGAAGGGCCATGATTCCTTCTACACCTTCAATGACGAATCGGATGATCAGCCGATGAAGACCACGGTGCGGAAATACCCGCTGTGGGGTTTTTCACCGTTTTTCCATCGCAGCATGCCGCATCCTGTATTGTGCGGGGCCAATGGCGTGATCGATATTCTGCCCGATCACCCGCACGAGGGTGAAGTGATCGAGCCGACCAATCTGGGCCAGAATTTTAGCTTCGGCGCCTACGTCAACAAACCCGAATACCCGACCGTGGGGGCGAATCAGCCTGCCCCGGAGATCATTGCGTGGGCGCACGTGCAAGGCGATCACACCGAGGGAAGAGGTGGCGCTGCCGGCACCGACAGAAATAAGGGCCCGGCCAATACCTTGATGTTTGGCGCGATCGGCGCCTATAACGGCCACGCGGCCAATGTCGGGCGCGTGGTGGTCGATTCCACTTGGCATCATTGGTTCGACGTAAACCTTATTGGGCGTCCGCTGGATAGCCCGATCGATCCACCCACCGGCATGGTCGATCCGAAGGCCTTGGGTTTCCTCGCTACGCCGGCGGGCTTGGCGGCCTGGGAGCGGATCAAGAATTATTATCGCAATGTGGCGATGTGGCTGGCCGCGCCGGCCAAGCAGTCGTGCATGTTCATGCATGCTACTTGGGGCGGCGTGCTGCGCTATCCTTTAGTAGAGCAATTGCATCCCAAGCTACCGCTCTGGGAACTCGGCGGCTACGCGCGCGATGCGATTGGGCGCCGCGCCGGGCAGTGCACGATAACCGAGTGGGTGCGCGTGCTGTTCCCGGTAGAAATCTCCGAACTGCTCAAGCGCCGCCCCGACCCGTGCCTGACCTGTCCGCCGTTTGAGATGATTGAGTTGTATACCCTCGGCGGTATCGTGCGTGAGATGTTGACGCTGGTCTACGCCTCACGCGCCGGTAAGGGCGAGGTCGATGAGAAGGCATTGGCACGTGCCATGGTGGCGGGTAGCGAGATAGGCATTAAGGAATTCTTGACCACCCATCAAGAGTCGCTGAAGCACACGCAAGCCCTTATGAAACGGCTGGAGCCCAACTTCCGCGTGGTAGCCAAGGCGGAGATGTTTGTTCATGCGCATAAGGAACAGAAGGCTACGGCAGTCCGGAAAAAGCCCACGGCGAAAAAGACAACGCGTGCTAAGCCAAGAAAGAAGTAATTTATAGCGGTGCGGGCGGCCTTGGATAGTTTTATCCAGGGCCGTTTTTATGAGTAATGGGTAATGGGTAATGAGTAAACGGTAAAAACCCATCGCCCATTACCCATTACCAGCACCCAGCCCGCAAAATCAAGCGGATTCCCTATGCACGATAATGAGCTGAATATTACGTTCGCCGCGATATTCATTAATATCCAATTTGTAGGCAACACGCAGCTTAGCGCCTGCATGCGGCAGGTCCTGTGCTCCAGCGGGGCTTGAGGCATTAGGTGCGGCGTCATTCTTGATGGCATTAAATTGAATCGCATCGATCACCTTCGACTGACCAGGCGTGCGTAATACCAGTTTCAGGTGCTTTTCACCGAGCAGGCGTTGGCTCACTACCTCGAAGATGCCGTCAAACACCGGCTCCGGAAAACCTTGTCCCCACGGGCCGGCATGGCGCAGTGCCTCGGCGAATTCCAGACACAGATCATCCGCACTCAATGCGCCGTCGGTTTCTACAATACCCTGCATCGCTGCAGCCGGGAGATGACGACGCACTTCCTCATCGAAGGCGGCGCTGAAGGCATCGAGGTGAGCGTGCTTGAGGGTGAGACCTGCTGCCATCGCATGGCCGCCGAATTTAGTGATTAGACCGGGATGGCGGGTGGCGACGGCCTCCAGGGCATCGCGTATATGCAGTCCGGGCACCGAGCGCGCCGAGCCTTTCAATTCATCATCAGCGCCCACGGCGAATGCAATAACGGGGCGGTGCAGCCGCTCTTTGATGCGCGAGGCCAGAATGCCGATCACGCCCTGATGCCAGGTGGCATCGAATAGGCATAGGCCGCTAGGGAGGGCACTGGCATCCAGGCGCATGGCGGCCAGGTTGGCGAGCGCCTGTTCCTGCATGCCCGCCTCGACAGAGCGGCGGTCGTGATTCAGTTCATCCAGGCGTTTGGCCATGGTGAACGCAGCATCATCGTCGTCACTTAACAGGCACTCGATGCCGAGTGACATGTCTTCCATTCGCCCCGCAGCATTGAGCCGGGGTGCGACCATGAAGGACAGATCGGTGGTGCTAAGCCGCTCTTGCTGGCGCCCGGCGACGTGTATGAGGGCGCGGATACCCGCGTTACAGCGGTCGCGGCGCATGCGCGCGAGGCCTTGTGCGACTAGGATGCGGTTGTTGTGGTCGAGCGGCACGACGTCGGCTACCGTGCCGAGGGCAACGAGGTCCAGCAGTTGCGCCAGGTTGGGGTCGTCGATACCTTTTTCTTCAAACCAATTTGTCTCGCGCAGCCGCGCGCGCAGTGCAAGCATGACATAAAAAATCACACCTACACCGGCCAGATTTTTGCTGGGGAAGTTGTCGCCCGGCTGGTTGGGGTTCACGATGGCCTCGGCGGCAGGCAAGACCGCGCCGGGCAGGTGATGATCGGTGATGAGTACTTGAATGCCAAGTTGTTGAGCGGCCTGTACGCCCTCCACGCTGGAGATGCCG
>DATECT010000179.1:0-4853 GCA_035286765.1 Gammaproteobacteria bacterium | reverse complement strand
ACTATATCTATCTATTGTCCGAGGGCAAGGTGATCGGCCAGGGCACGCCGGAGCAGATGATGAATTCCGACCCGGCGCGCGTGCAGCAGTTCATGAAGGGCCTGCCCGACGGCCCGGTGCCGTTCCACTACCCGGCGTCCGATTACAGCGCCGACTTGCTCAATGGCAAAACCGATGGGACTGCCCCATGATTAATCTGCTGCAGGCGCTGGGCCGCTGGGGGCTGAATTTCTTCGAACGCCTGGGCCGCGCCCATATCTTTTTGGTGCAGGTGCTGGCGGGGGTACCCAGCCTGCTGCCGCGCCCACGCCTGGTAGTGCAACAGCTTTACTCCATCGGCGTATTATCGCTATTGATTATCGCCGTGTCCGGGTTGTTTGTGGGTATGGTGCTGGGCCTGCAAGGGTATAATACCTTGGTCACCTTCGGCGCCGAAAAATCGCTCGGCATCGTGGTGGCGCTGTCGCTGGTGCGCGAACTCGGCCCGGTGATTTCCGCCCTGCTGTTTGCCGGTCGCGCCGGCTCCGCGCTGACTGCCGAGATTGGCTTGATGAAGGCCACCGAACAGCTATCCGGCATGGAGATGATGGCGGTCGATCCCTTGGCGCGCGTGGTCGCGCCGCGCTTTATTGCGGGCATTATCGCGCTGCCGCTCTTGGCGGCCATCTTCAGCGCGGTGGGCGTGTTTGGCGGTTATTTTGTCGGCGTCGGCTTGCTGGGTATCGACGAAGGGGCGTTTTGGTCGCAGATGCAGGCCAAGGTGAGCCTCTCCGAGGACGTGGTAAACGGCGTTATTAAGAGTATGGTGTTTGGCGTGGTGGCGACCTGGATTGCGGTATTCGAGGGCTACGATGCCGTGCCTACCTCGGAAGGGGTAAGCCGCGCCACCACCCGCACCGTGGTGCATACTGCCCTTGCCGTCTTGGCGCTGGATTTTGTGTTGACCGCACTGATGTTCGGAGGTTTTTAACATGCAACAAAAAACCCTAGAGATTACCGTGGGCCTGTTTATTGCCGCCGGTCTGGCCGCGCTGTTGGTGCTGGCCTTGAAGGTAAGCAACGTAAGCGCCTTCTCCGACAATAGCGGCTATGTATTGAAGGCCAAATTTGAGAATATCGGCGGGCTCAAGGTGCGCTCCCCGGTAACGGTGGCCGGTGTGCGCGTAGGACGCGTGGCCAGCATCGGTTTTGATGACGTCAGCCAGCAGGCCGTCGTCACCCTCAGTATTAACCACAATTTTGACAAACTGCCCAGCGACACCTCGGCCAGCATCTTTACCTCCGGCCTGCTCGGTGAGCAGTATATCGGCTTGGAACCGGGCGGCGACCCTAAAAACCTGAAAAACGGCGATGAGATCAAGCTTACCCAGTCGGCCTTGGTATTGGAGCAGTTGATCGGGCAGTTTTTATTTAATAAAGCGGCAGAGGGTAAAGATAAGCAGGGCTCTTAACTACACACATTTAGAAACATGCGCGCTATTTTTGGGTCTCATCTAAACAGCCCTGCTTTTCCAGGCTCAACAGGCGCGTAAAGCAGGCGGACTGTAAACCTCCATCTATCGCAGGCGAATGTTACCCAGCAAAAGACGAATTGATTTATAATGAGTCTAGCTTTAGCTCATCGCTACCGAGGTTAAAATGCGTTATTTCACCCCAATTATGGCTGGTCTTCTGCTCTTAGCAAGCAGCGCTTGGGCCTGGGCAGGCACTGCGCCGCAAGAACTCGTCCAGCAGACCTCCGAGCGCATGTTAAGCGCCCTGAAGGCGGAACAGGATGCCATCAAAAAAGACCCGGCACGCGTCTCCGCATTGGTCAAAGAGATTGTCTTGCCCTATTTTGATTTCGAGCGTATGTCCAGTTGGGTGCTCGGCAAACATTGGCGGGGCGCGACCGATGAGCAAAAGAAGCAGTTCACCGAACAGTTTCGCGCATTGCTGATCCGCACCTATGCGACTGCGATGGCGGAGTATTCCGGCCAGGAGATTAATTACCTGCCTTTTAAGGGCAACCCCGATGCGCCGGAGGCCACCGTTAAGACCGAGATCATCCAGGCTGGCGGTCCACCGATACCGATCAGTTATAGCCTGTATCAGAAAGACGGCGAGTGGAAGGTGTACGATGTCATCATCGACAACACCAGCTTGGTGGCGAATTACCGCAGCTCCTTTGCCAACCAAATCAAGCGCGATGGCTTGGATGCACTAATCGCAACACTCTCCACCCGCAGCCAGGCCAAGCTGCAAGCAGACGGGGCCAGCGCCGCCAGTGAGTGAGGTGCGTATCGAAACGCTCGGCGCGGGCCAGCATTTATTGTCGGGCACATTGACCTTCGCCACCGTGCCGCAATTATATACCCAGGGCGCCGCGCTATTCTCCAATGCCGCAACCACTGTCACCCTGGACTTGCAAGGTGTCAAACGCACCGACAGTGCCGGGCTGGCCCTGCTGATGGAGTGGCTGCGCAGCGCGCGCGCGCAAAATAAAACCATCCAATTTAAAAACATCCCTGCCCAAATGATGAGCATTGCGCGGCTGAGCGGGCTCGATACCATCCTGCCGCTGACTTAGCTATAAAACCCAACGCAAAGACGCTAAGCGCAAAGAAAAACATAATCTTGGCGTAAGAAAATCGCCAATCTGTATCGGCCGCAGGCGAATCGCAGCAATGATGCCAAACTAGTTATTGAGAAATTCGTAAGTTAAAGTCACTCAAAAATCCGCACCCCCACCCTAACCCTCCCCCTAGGGGGAGGGGAATATTTTGGGGAGCATTACACCGCAGGTATTGTTAATCAAAGTTCCTTTAGTGTTATTTACCCCTTTGCGTCTTCGCGCCCTTGCGTTGAGTCTTTAAATAACCCCAGGCAAAATTCGTGACTGACGCCGTTAGCATAGAACACATTCACAAACGTTATGGCGCCGTGCAGGCGCTGGCCGGGGTGGACTTCACCATCGCCGGCGGCGAATTCTTCGGCCTGCTCGGCCCCAACGGCGCAGGCAAATCCACGCTCATTAACATCATGGCCGGGCTGGCGCGCGCCGACAGCGGTTGCGTGCGCATCCTGGGCAATGACGTGGTAACGGCGTATCGCCAGGCCCGCAGTGCGCTCGGCGTAGTGCCGCAAGAACTGGTGTACGACGGCTTCTTCACCGTGCGTGAGGTATTGCGCCTGCAATCGGGCTATTTCGGCCACGGCAAGGCGAACCAGGCGTGGACCGACGAACTGATCGTCACCCTGAATCTGGCGGATAAGGCCGACACCAATATGCACCAACTGTCCGGCGGCATGAAACGCCGCGTGCTGATCGCCCAGGCCTTGGTGCACAAACCGCGCGTCGTGGTGCTGGACGAACCCAGCGCGGGCGTGGATACCGAGCTGCGCCAAGCGCTATGGGAGTTCACCCGGCGCCTGCACCGCGAAGGCCACACCATCGTGCTGACCACCCATTATCTGGAAGAGGCGGAGGCCTTATGCGAGCGCATCGCCATCCTTGATCACGGCAAACTGGTGGCGCTCGACAGTAAACAAAAACTGCTGGCGCGTTACCCTTACCGGCTGTTATGCCTCACGCTGGCCGGATGTGCAACGGCACAGGGTAATAGTGTGCCGATCCCCGCCATGTTGAAACATCTGCTAGTGGCATGCGACGGCAACCAGATCAAACTGCGCCTGCACCGCTTTGATGACCAGATCGGCGGTGTGCTCGACACACTGCGCGAGGCCGGCCTTACTATCATCGACCTGTATACCGAAGAGGCCGGCCTGGAAGAGGTGTTTCTGGGGCTGACCTCCTCCACCGCCCAGCGACTGCCCACATGAGCGTATCCATGCCGAGTAGTGGGCCGAGCAATGGGCTGAGTAATTGGCGCGGCATGCTCACCCTGTTCAACAAAGAGGTGCGGCGTTTCATGCGCGTGACGGTGCAGACCCTGCTCACACCGATCGTCACCTCGCTGCTCTATTTGCTGGTATTCGGGCAGGCCTTGGAGGCACACGTGCAGGTGTTTCCCGGCGTATCCTACATTGCGTTTTTAATCCCCGGGCTGATAATGATGTCCATTATTCAAAACGCCTTCGCCAATAGCTCCTCCAGCCTGATCCAATCGAAGATCAGCGGCAGCCTGGTATTCGTGCTGGTGGCGCCACTGTCGAGCCTGGAGATATATCTGGCCTTTGTCGGGGCCGCCGTGTTGCGCGGCGTATTGGTGGGTCTGGGCGTGTATCTCACCGTGCGCTGGTTTGTGGACCTGCCGCTGTTTAGTTTCAGCCACGTCCTGGTGTTTGCGCTATTGGCCAGCGCCATCCTGGGCAGCATGGGTTTAATCGGCGCGCTCTGGGCAGACCATTTTGAGCAACTGGCGGCCTTCCAAAATTTCATTATCCTGCCGCTGTCCTTCCTGAGCGGGGTATTCTATTCCATCCACTCGCTGCCGCCCTTTTGGCACGCAATTTCGCGCTTTAACCCGTTTTTCTATATGATTGACGGTTTCCGCTACGGTTTCTTCGGCACCTCGGACGTCACGCCGGCGCTAAGCCTGGCCGTAACGCTGATTTTTCTGCTGCTGAATGCCGGCCTGGCACTGGTAATCCTTTATAAAGGCTATAAAATCCGCCGCTGAGTGGCGCATTACGATGGAGAGCTTGTTATGGAACCCGAGACGATTAAACACATGATTGAATCCGGTCTGCCGGGGTGCCAGGCCCAGGTCGAGGGCGATGGCAGCCACTTCCAGGCCGTGGTGATTAGCGACGCCTTTGAGGGCAAGGCCACGCTGGCGCGGCATCGCATGGTCTATGGCACGCTGGGCGATAATATGCAGTCCGCCATCCATGCCTTATCCATGCGCACC
>DATECT010000178.1:0-2652 GCA_035286765.1 Gammaproteobacteria bacterium | reverse complement strand
ACTAAGCACGATACCCGTAAGGATTATGGCGAGGATCGTTATATTACCCTGGGCGCCTTGCTGGGGCGCCCCGTCCTGATTGTACACACGCCGCGCGGTGACGCAGTGCGTATCATTTCGATGAGGAAAGCCAATGAAGAGGAAAAAGCAGTCTATTGGGAGCAAGCTGGAGCAGCTGGACAGTATGAAAGATGTCGCGATCGATTACGCCGAAATCCCCCCCACCACGCGGGAATTTTGGGCCGATGCCACGCTCATAGTGCCTGAAAAAATGCCGGTGTCGGTACGCTTGGATAGAGACGTAGTGGAGTGGTTTAAGAAGCAGGGCCCACGTTATCAAACGCGCATTAACGCCGCACTCAGGGCCTTTGTCGATCATCAAAAGAAGATGGCACGATAAGGGACACGAGTTGATCTTTGGGCGCACACTAGGCGATCTTTTCACCGGCCGCCTGCTGGTCGGCATGGTAAGACGAGCGCACCATCGGCCCGCTGGCCACGTTGGCAAAGCCCATGTCTTGGCCCGCCACGGCGAGCCGGTCGAACTCGGCGGGTGTCACGAAGCGGGCGACCGGCAGGTGATGGCGGCTCGGTTGTAAATATTGGCCGAGGGTGAGCATCTCCACGTCGTGGGCGCGCAGGTCCAACATGACTTGCTCGATTTCCTCAATGGTCTCGCCGAGACCCAGCATCAGCCCCGACTTCGTCGGAATATGCGGATGCGCGGCCTTGAAGCGTTTTAGTAATTGCAAAGACCAGTGGTAATCGGAGCCGGGGCGAGCCTGCTTGTAGAGGCGCGGGATGGTCTCCAGGTTGTGATTGAATACATCCGGTAGTGCGTGTGCCAGCACTTCCAAGGCGAGATCCATGCGGCCCCGGAAATCGGGCACTAGGACCTCGATGCGGGTGGCCGGTGCATGCGCGCGGACGGCCTCGATGCAGGCCCGGAAGTGCGCCGCGCCGCCGTCGCGCAGATCATCGCGGTCGACCGAGGTGACCACCACGTAGCGTAGCCCCATATCTTTAATAAGGCGCGCCAAATTTTCCGGTTCATTAACATCCAGAGGCTCGGGCCGGCCATGCGCCACGTCGCAGAACGGGCAACGGCGCGTGCAGAGATTGCCCATAATCATGAAGGTGGCCGTGCCGTGGCCGAAGCATTCGCCCAGATTAGGGCACGACGCCTCTTCGCAGACGGTATGCAAATTATGCTCGCGTAGCACGCCCTTGAGGCGCGTCACCTCCGGACTATTAGGCGACTTGGCGCGGATCCACGCCGGTTTGCGCTGAAGCTCGGTGCTCGGCACGATCTTGATCGGGATACGCGCGACCTTGGATTCCCCTTTTGAGGTAGGGATGGGCGGTAAAGTATCGAGTTCGTTATCCATGGGTATGATCAGTATTAATAAATAATTATCTCAGCGCGTAGGGTGGACACGTTTTTTGTGCCCACGCGGATGCTCTCGACGGCTCTCAATATTGGTAATAGTGTACCCCAATTGTTGCCCCAACCGCATGGTTAGCCTGGCTGCAACCTGATCCAGATCGCTCGGCCCGGCTAAATCAGCCAATTGCGTAACCGGCATGTCTGCGTAACCGCACGGATTAATGCGTTGAAAGGGCGCTAAATCCATCGCCACGTTCAGGCTCAGGCCGTGGTAGCACTTGCCGTGCTTTACGCGCAGCCCCAGCGCGGCGATCTTGGCGCCATTCACGTACACGCCGGGCGCATCGCGCCGCGCTGCGCCGAGGATGCCATACTCGCCCAGCAGATTGATCACCGCCTGCTCCATGGCCGTGACCAATTGGCGCACGCCCCAGCCGCGGCGTTGCAGGTCGAGTAATAAGTAAACGACGAGTTGGCCAGGCCCGTGATAGGTGATTTGTCCGCCGCGGTCAACTTGGATAACGGGAATGTTACCCGCATCGCGCAAATGCGCCGCCTTGCCATTCAAGCCCTGGGTAAACACGGCGGGGTGCTCCAGCAGCCAGAGTTCATCCGGCGTATCGATAGTGCGATTATCGGTAAAGGCCCGCATGGCCTGCCAGGTAGGGAGGTAGTCGCGCAGGCCTAGGCGGCGCACGATAAGTTCAGGATGAGTGGCGATAATCAATGACAGAAAAGTGAAACAGCAGCCTACGCACCGGCGCGCAGGGTCTGCTTGTAGTCCTGATACAGGGTGATCAGCCGTTGCCACATCGGGCCGGGTTTTCCGCTGTTAATAGGTTTGCCGTCCAGTTGCGTGACTGGCAAAATTTCCTTGGTGGAACTGCTCAGCCAAATCTCATCGGCGGTGCGCAGTTCGTTCTCGGTGATCGCGCGTTGTTCGCAGCCGATGCCGTGCGTCATGGCAAGCTCCACGATCAAATCGCGGGTGATGCCGGGCAGCAGCTTAGAACTGGTAGGCGGGGTAATCACAATATTATTTTTCACAATAAATAAATTACTGGCCGCGCCTTCGGTGACCTCGCCATCGCGGACCAGTATCGCCTCCACGGCGCCTTGATCGAGGGCCTGTTGGCGCAGCAGGTTGCTGGCCAGCAACGTGATAGCCTTGATATGACAGTACTGCCAGCGAATGTCGTCCAGTGTGATCGCTGCTACCCCTTGTTCGCGCACACTGGCGGGTGCTGCGCTCATGGGATTGCTCA
>DATECT010000177.1:0-7072 GCA_035286765.1 Gammaproteobacteria bacterium | reverse complement strand
GAATTGGGCGAACATTCGCCGTTCAAACATTGTTAAATGACCCTAACTTACTAGGCTGCCAAACATGCGCGCGGTAGCACCTTACTGGATAGACCCGGCAGACAGCGATACGAACTTCCCGGCTGTCGAATTAGCGCTGCGCGTCCCTGACGGCTTGTTGGCAGTCGGCGGCAACCTTAGCCCGCAGCGCTTGGTAACGGCCTACCGGCATGGCATCTTCCCTTGGTACAATGAAGGCCAGCCCATTTTATGGTGGTCGCCCGACCCGCGCAGCGTATTGTTTCTCCCGCGCCTGAAGATTTCGCGCAGTCTGCGCAAGACATTAGCCAAGCAGCCTTACACGGTAAGCCTGAACCGGGCATTCCGCGAAGTGGTTACAGCCTGCGCCGGACCACGCAAGGATAGCACCGGCACCTGGATCACCGCCGCGATGCTGGAGGCCTATTGCACATTGCACCAGTTAGGCCTCGCCCACTCGGTGGAATGCTGGCGCGATAACAAGCTGGCCGGTGGCCTGTATGGCGTTGCCATCGGGCGGGTATTTTTTGGAGAGTCCATGTTCAGCGCCGGCACAGACGCATCAAAGGTCGCCTTCGTACACCTGGTACAGGCATTGCAGCGCCAGGGTTATGCCCTGGTCGATTGCCAAGTGCATTCCGATCACCTGGCCCGCCTGGGCGCGGAATTAATCCCGCGCCGCGACTTCATTCAATTACTGGATCAGCACTGTGACAACCCCGCACAGCCGCTTAGCCTGGAAAAACCAATTGACCAATCCTAAGCCCAGCGATGCCCAGGCCGATACACTTGGCGCCAAGCCGCTCAACTTCTACATAACCCCCGCCCATCCTTGCGGCTACCTGCCGGGGCGCGCGGCCACCTCGCTCATTGCCGACCTGCGCGTGCGCGTCGACACGCGCCTGTATAGCCTGTTGATCAATTACGGTTTTCGGCGCAGCGGCGAGATCATCTACCGCCCGCAATGCCAGCACTGCAACGCCTGTGTTCCAGTGCGCATCCCGGCAGCCGATTTTAAACCGCGCCGCAATCAGCGACGTATCTGGCAGCGCAACCAAGACCTGCGCGTAGAGCGTGTGCCGGTGGCGTTTCAAGACGATCATTTCCGGCTCTACCAGCGTTATATCGCCAGCCGCCACAGCGGCGGCGGTATGGACCACGTGAATCCCGAGCACTATATCGAATTCATCAAGAGCGCCGGTATTGACGCCGGCCTGTATGAATTCCGCCTGGATGGGCAACTGCTCGCCGTGGCAGTGACCGATCACCTGACGCAAGGGTGGTCCGCCGTTTACACCTTTTTCGATCCCGAACAAGCGGCCCGCGGCCTGGGCACATTCGCCATTCTGTGGCAGATCGATCAGGTCCGCAGGCAAGGCCTCACCTGGTTATACCTCGGCTATTGGATAAAAGAATGCCGCAAGATGAGTTACAAAGACCAATACATGCCCATGGAAATCTACCGCGATAACGTCTGGCTAAGAATCGATACCTAGCCGCTTACTTGAGTGGTATAATTAAAAAGATAAGAACCTGTTCAAGTCTCGATCAAGGGATGCAGTGCAAGGCAAAATCGAACGAAAAAGCGGAGCATACACGAAGTATGTGAGCATTTTGAGTTCGATTTTAACGCCGCAATGCGCCCTTCAGCGAGATAATTGAATGGTTCTAAGGAAAACTGATTTTAGGAGCGCGCTGGAAGGATGGCTAAAGAAGAACACATTGAAATGGAGGGCACCGTCATTGAAACCCTCCCCAACACCATGTTCCGTGTCGAACTGGAGAACGGTCATGTGGTGACCGCGCATATCTCCGGCAAGATGCGCAAACATTACATACGCATATTAACCGGCGACAAGGTCACCGTGCAGTTGACGCCGTATGATTTAAGCAAGGGCCGCATCAGCTTCCGCGCACGTTAACGGCAGAGAAAAGATACAAGGGCAAAGATACAAGTAAACCGCACACTTTAAAGGCCCGATAAAAAATCGTCTCAGCAAGGTAGCGTGCGCTGCGCGCACGAAAATTAGCAAAGGAACCTTGAATCGTGCGCACAGCACACGCTACGGAACTTTAACTTTCCTCTTGTATCTTTTCCCTTTCCCCTGCCTTTCTAATCCATCTCCATCTGCGGATTGGCCACGCCCTGCGCCTCTTCGATCTCGTAGGCCAATTTGCCGTCTTTCTCGCTGACCTTGACATGGCCGCCCGAGGCCAGCTTGCCGAATAACAACTCCTCGGCCAGCGAGCGCTTGATATTTTCCTGAATCAAGCGCGCCATGGGACGTGCACCCATGGTGGGATCGAAACCGTGTTTGGCCAGCCAGGCCCGCGCATCGGCATCCACCTCGATGGTGACATTCTTCTCATGCAATTGGGCCTCAAGCTCGGCGATGAATTTATCCACCACGTGGGCAATGGTAAGGCTGTCCAGCGACTTGAAGTGGATGATGCCATCCAGGCGATTGCGGAATTCCGGGCTGAAGGTGCGCTTGATCACCTCCATATTGTCGCCGGAGTGATCCTGCTGGGTGAAGCCGATCGACGGGCGGCTCATCTGCTCGGCGCCCGCATTGGTGGTCATCACAATGATCACGTTGCGGAAATCGGCCTTGCGCCCGTTATTGTCGGTGAGCGTGCCGTGATCCATCACCTGCAATAGCAGGTTGAATACATCGGGATGCGCCTTCTCGATCTCGTCCAGCAGCAATACGGCGTGCGGGTGCTTGGTAATGGCCTCGGTCAACAGGCCGCCCTGATCGAAGCCCACGTAGCCGGGCGGCGCGCCGATCAGGCGCGACACCGTGTGCCGCTCCATGTATTCCGACATATCGAAGCGGATCAGCTCAATGCCCATGACCCGCGCCAGTTGGCGGGTCACCTCGGTCTTGCCGACGCCGGTCGGCCCGGAAAACAAGAACGAACCGATCGGTTTCTGGGTATTGCCCAGGCCGGAGCGCGCCATCTTGATGGCGGACGCCAGGGTTTGAATCGCCTCGTCCTGGCCGAATACCGCCAGTTTCAGATTGCGCTCCAGATTGAGCAGCATGCCGTGGTCGGTGGCCGAGACGCTCTTCGGAGGAATGCGCGCCATCTTGGCGACAACGTTCTCTATCTCCGTCACCCCGATCAGCTTTTTGCGCTTGGAGAGCGGCAAAATGCTCTGATTGGCGCCGGCCTCGTCGATCACATCGATGGCCTTGTCGGGCAGGTGGCGGTCGCCGATATAGCGGTGCGCCAGCTCCGCCGCCACGCGCAGCGATTGCCGCGAGTATTTCACCTTATGGTGCTCCTCGAAACGCGATTTCAGGCCGTTCAGGATGGACACGGTTTCGTCCACGCTGGGTTCGACCACGTCGATTTTCTGGAAGCGACGCGCCAAGGCGCGGTCTTTCTCAAAGATACCGCGGTATTCCTGATAAGTGGTGGAGCCGATGCACTTCAGGTCGCCGGAGGCCAGCGCCGGTTTAATCAAGTTGGAGGCATCCATCACGCCGCCCGAGGCCGAGCCCGCGCCGATAATAGTGTGAATTTCATCGATAAACAGGATTGCGCCAGGCTCTTTATGCAGTTGATTGAGCACCGCCTTGAGGCGCTTTTCAAAATCGCCGCGATATTTCGTGCCGGCCAGCAGCGCGCCCAGGTCCAGGGCGTAGATGGTGCTGTATTGCAGCACCTCCGGCACCTGCCCATCGACGATCATCTTCGCCAGGCCTTCCGCTATGGCCGTTTTGCCCACCCCGGCCTCGCCCACGTACAGCGGGTTATTCTTGCGCCGCCGGCACAGGATCTGGATAGTCCGCTCGACCTCATTCTTGCGGCCTATCAGCGGGTCAATCTTGCCCAGCCGGGCCTGTTGATTAAGGTTGCTGGCGAAATTCTCCAGCGGACTCTTGGCCGGCGCATCCGTGGTGCCGCCGTCCTCCTCCGGGTTCGGCGAAATGCCTTGCGACTCATCGTCACCGTGTACCTTGGAGATGCCGTGCGAGATGTAATTCACCACATCCAGGCGGGTAATATTCTGTTTCTTCAGAAAATAAACGGCTTGCGACTCCTGCTCGCTGAAAATGGCGACCAGCACATTAGCGCCGGTCACCTCTTTCTTGCCGGAGGCCTGCACATGGAATACCGCCCGTTGCAGCACACGCTGGAAGGCCAGGGTCGGCTGCGTCTCACGGGTGTCGTGCAGGGACAGCAGCGGGGTGGTTTCTTTCAGGAAGGTGCTGAGATCCTTCTTCAGCTTGTCCATATCGGCGGCGCAGGCACGCAAAACCGCGGCGGCTACCGGGTTGTCCAGCAGCGCCAGCAGCAGGTGCTCGACCGTCATAAATTCATGGAGCCTTTCGCGCGCCTCGCGAAAGGCATGGTTCAGGGTGAACTCAAGTTCCTTACTTAACATGATGTTAGCCTCGTGAAAATGCTCGTCACCCCTTCAAACATTGCAGCGAATTACGCCTTTTCCATCGTACACAATAGTGGATGTTGATTATGGTGTGAAAACTCGTTCACCTGGGTTACCTTAGCCTCTGCGATCTCGCGTGTAAAGACCCCGCACACCCCCATGCCTTTAGTATGCACATGCAGCATAATCTGGATCGCCTTTTCGTGGTTCATGCAAAAAAAAGTCTCCAGCACCAACACTACAAACTCCATCGGAGTGTAATCATCGTTCAGCAGCAGGACCTTATACAGCGGTGGACGCTCAAGCTTTGGCTTTGACTCCTGCAGCGCCACCCCATTGTCATGTTGTGGACTGTGTTTCATGACTTGTATTCTAGCCGAAATCGAAAAAATTGTAAGTGCCCGCCGCGCCTCCGGGCTCAAACGGAAGCCGTTTCCCAAAAGCAGCTAAAGCCCATGATTATGACAATGAGCCGCTGGTTAAGTTTAGCCATCAAGTCTTAAAATCGGTCTCCCTGGCGCGCCGCAAAACGGTCTGCGCTTCACCTTATCCCCTACTATGCATAGTTCTTGCCTGATTTGACGATGCCGCACTCAAATATAGGTATCTATTTTGGGTAAAACTACCTGACCGAGCCAAATAAAACCGCACCGGACAGTGCCTTCTAATAAAAGGGTATGAGATAATAGTATTTTGTCGAGGCAGGCCCATGCCACGGATGACCCACACCTCACCGCTTACCACTCCCATCGCTGAATCCGCAAACGAGCCGTCCGTGGCCCGCGGCCCTCGGCTCGATCCCATCGCCGACACCCCATCAAATCCCAGCCCGCTAGCGCCGTTACTGCCCAATAAACCCGGTCAGCGTATGCGCTGGGGGCAGCTTTACGGCAGCAGCTATGGCTTGATCATCAGTGCCGCGGCGCGCCGCCATGCGGGGCCGCTGGTGGTGATCACCGAGGATACCTTGACGGCGCAGCAGTTGGAGCAGGAGCTGCGTTTTTACACCGGCCAGCGCGACGAGGATCTGCCTGAGGCAGTCCTCCCTGAGCAAACTCCGTCATCCCGTCCACATCCTCTCGCGGAATCCGCAAACGGGGCATCCTTGCCCCGCGGCCCTCGGCTCGATCCCATCGCCGAATCCGCAACCGGGGCATCCTTGCCCCGCGGCCCTCGGATCGATTCCATCGCCGTGCTCAGCCTGCCTGATTGGGAGACCCTGCCTTACGATGTATTTTCGCCCCATCAGGACATTATCTCGCAGCGCCTGACCAGCCTTTACCACTTGCCGCGTTTGCCGCACGGCATCCTGGTATTGCCGGTCGCCACGCTGATGCACCGCCTGTTGCCGCGGGTCTATCTGGAGGCCCATAGCCTGATCATGGCGGTGGGCGACAAGCTGGACCTAGAGGGGTTGCGCAAACGCCTGGAGGCGAGCGGATACCGCTATGTATCGCAGGTCATGGAACACGGCGAATTTGCCGTGCGCGGCGGGTTGATCGATTTATTCCCCATGGGCAGCACCCTACCCTACCGTATCGATTTATTCGGCGACCAGATCGACAGCATACGCACCTTCGATCCGGAAAATCAGCGTTCCCTCGGCAACATCCGGCACATCCGCTTGCTGCCCGCGCGCGAGTTTCCGCTTACCGAACAGGCCATTACGCAATTTCGCCAGGCCTTTCGCGCCCATTTTGAAGGCGATCCGCAGACCATCCCGCTGTACCGGGACGTCAGCAAAGGCCTCGCGCCGCCCGGCATCGAATATTATTTACCGCTGTTTTATGACCGCACCGACACCCTGTTCGACTATCTGCCGCCCTCCAGCCTGATACTTTTTACCGACGGCGTCGAACAAGGCGCGGACAGCTTCTGGCAAGAGGTGAACGAGCGCTATGAACAGGGCCGCCACGACCGCGAGCGCCCCCTGCTTGCCCCCAGCCAATTATTTCTACAGACCAATGAGTTGTTCGGCGCGCTGCGCGCCTTTCCGCAAGTTTGCCTGCAACGATTCGAGCTTGAACAAACCGGCCCGGAAGACTCCGCCGCCGGCGTGAATGCCAGCGTGAATTATGCCACCCGCCAGCCGCCCAATCTGCCGCTCGACGCCCGTGCCGCCCGTCCCACCGGGCCGTTAGAGGATTTCCTGGCGGGCTTTAGCGGCCGCACCTTATTCGCCGCGGAGACCACCGGCAGACGCGAAACCCTGCTGGAGATTCTAAAAGCCAGTCAGATAAGCCCGCCGCTATTCGATAGCTGGCAGGATTTCCTCGATGCCGACACGCCCTTGGGCATTACCGTCAGGCCGCTGGAACACGGCCTGCTGCTGGAAAACCCGTCCCTCGCGGTGATCGCCGAGACCCAATTGTTTGGCGACCGGGTGGTGCAGCGCCGCCGGCGCAGGGCGCGCGGGCGCGATGCCGATGCCGTTATCCGCAACCTCACCGAATTGCATATCGGCGCCCCGGTGGTGCACGAGCAGCATGGTGTGGGACGTTACTTGGGCCTGCAAGTGCTGCACGTGGGCGATATCGAGGGCGAATTTCTGGCCCTCGAATATGCCGGAGGCGACAAGCTCTACGTGCCGGTCGCGGCGCTGCATCTCATTAGCCGCTATACCGGCGCGGCGCCGGAGCAGGCCCCGCTGCA